>JBGPJS010000301.1:0-5395 GCA_041485505.1 Gemmatimonadota bacterium
ACGCCGAAGGTGGACTGCATGGTGGTGTGCTTGTAGAGCTGGTTCAGCACCACGTTGGGAATGCAGTCGCGCTTGAGCTCGACCACGATCCGGAGGCCGTCCTTGTCACTCTCGTTCCGGACCCCGCTGATCCCCTCGATCTTCTTGTCGGTGGCCAGCTCGGCGATCGTCTCGACCAGCCGCTCCGGGTTGACCTGGTAGGGAACCTCCGTCACCACGATCTGAGACTTCCCGCTCGACTCCCGTTCCTCGATCTGGGCCCGGGCTCGCATGGTGATCCGGCCCCGGCCGGTCTCGTACGCCTCCTTGATGCCGTCCCGCCCGTAGATGATGGCACCGGTGGGAAAGTCCGGGCCCTTGATGACCTTCCGGAGCTCCACGATCGTCGCGTCCGAATTGTCGATGAGCAGCTGCACCGCGGTACAGACTTCCCGCAGGTTATGCGGCGGCATATTGGTGGCCATACCCACCGCGATCCCGCTGGAGCCGTTTACCAACAAGTTGGGGATCCGGGAGGGAAGGACCGTCGGCTCCTTCAGTCGGTCATCGAAGTTGGGCTGGAAATCGACGGTGTTCTTGTCGATGTCCTCCAGCATCGTGACCGCGATGCTGGTGAGCCGAGCCTCGGTGTATCGGTACGCCGCCGCGGGATCGCCGTCCATCGAGCCGAAGTTCCCCTGGCCGTCGATCAGCGGGTAGCGCAGCGAAAAATCCTGCACCATCCGGACGAGGGCGTCATACACCGAGGAATCACCATGCGGGTGATACTTGCCCAGGACGTCGCCCACGACGGTGGCGGACTTCTTGTACGGCCGGCCGGGCACCAGGCCCAGCTCGTTCATCGCGTAGAGAATGCGGCGGTGCACCGGCTTGAGACCGTCGCGCACATCGGGGAGCGCGCGGGAGACGATGACGCTCATCGAGTAGTTGATGAACGACTGCTGCATCTCATCTTCGATCAGGCGCGGAAGAATCCGTTCCCGCGAATTCGGGCCGGTCATGGGAGTCCGTGATGGGGGTGGGGCCGGAGAACGGGGAAATATAGTCGGGGAGAGAACCGGAAGGCAACCGCGGTGGAGCCGGTCAAAATCTTGGTGGACAACAACTTAGGGCATTGACCGTAGTTCATTACCGCTGGGCGGAACTGGGCCGGCAATCAACCCCGAAGAGGGGCGATCGGCTCCGCTGAACTTCTCCGTCCGCCGGGCCGCGTCGGCACCAAGTCTGCGATCTCAAGCCGCCGGTCCTCGGCGGGAGAACTGTTCCGGCGGATCAGGAGAGCGAGCCTGCTGTGCCCCGCCTCAGGTGTTGATGGCGGAGGAGAGCGGGTAGGACGGGAGCGGCGTCGCCAGGCCAAGGGTCGAGGGGGCGCCCCCTACTTCTCACTCCTTACCCCTAACCAGCAACACCGTCCCGGTCTCCCGCCCGACGACCTTCGGATCAACCGGCAGGATCACCTGCCCGATCGCTTCCCCGTGATCGTCGTAGACTTCATAGACCTCAAGCTGTCCCTGTCGGGTGTGCATCACCATACTCCACCTCCTGCTCCGTTGTCTCCCGCGCCAGTCCGGTCGGGGTCGCACGGAATAGGATGCATTGAGCCACCAATTGGTTGCCTGGGTTGCGGGTCGTTGGTGGTAGGCGGTAGGTGGTGGGCGGTAGGTAATCGCAGGGCCAGGCCTGCCTTTCCAACCTGGGCCAATTCTCGTAGACATTGTCACCTGCTACCTACCACCTAGGACGTCGGGCCACGCAACCCTACCCCGGCAGGCCGTGTCTACTGCCCAGCGAACCGATGCTACCCCAGCGTTCCGGAGCCCGGTGGACGACCGAGAATTGATCGCCCGAATACAGGCCGGGGAGGTGGCCGCGGAGCGCGAGCTCTACGGCAGGCACGTGGACCGTGTCTATCGGCTGGCCTACCGGTTCGCTGGGGATGACGATCTGGCCCGGGACTTCACCCAGGACACTTTCATCCGGGCATTCGAGCGGTTGGGGGAGTTCCGCGGAGAAGCCGCCTTCTCAACCTGGCTCACCAGCATCGCGCTATCGGTGAGCCTCAACGGGCTGCGAAAGGTGAAGCGGTTCCGACAGCGGGAAGCGCCGTTGGATGAGGGGCTCATGACCCCGAGCCGTGGGCGGCAAGCCGAGCCGGACCTCAAGTACCGCCTGACGCTCGCCATTGACGCCTTACCGCAAGGATACCGGACCGTATTCGTGATGCATGACATCGAGGGCTACACCCATGAGGAGATCGGTTCGGCGCTCGGCGTCGAGACCGGAACCTCGAAGGCCCAACTCTCACGGGCGCGCGCCCGGCTCAGGGAAGCGCTCGCAGATCACGCGGGAGAATGGAAAGCGTGAACCAAGAACCGCTGGACGAGGCGCTCAAAGAGGCCGCGAGGGACTACAATCGGCCGCCCAATGTGCCCCGTGACGAAATGTGGGCACGGATCGAGGCGGTGCGGCGGACCGTCCCGTCGTCCCGCCGGTGGGTGGCCTGGGGAGTTGGGATCGCCGCCACCCTGGCCCTGGGTATCGGCATCGGACGACTCACGGTTCCGTCGAATCCGTCTGGGACAGGCACCCCCATCGCTTCGGCGGCGGGGCCGGCCGGCGGCGAAACCGTCGCCCTGAGGGTCGCGGCGACACAGCACCTCAGTCAGGCCGAGGCGTTCCTGACGGGATTCCGATCGGATCAGAAGGCTGGGAGCCACGACGGGAGCTTTTCCAGCCCCGCGCGGGAGCTGCTCTCGACCACTCGGCTGCTGCTGGACTCGCCGGATCTTAGAGACCCGAGGACCCGCGGATTGCTGGAAGACCTGGAGCTGGTGTTGGCGCAAATCTCCCAGCTGCAGGCCGGACAGGGCATCGATGAAGTCGATCTGATCACCCAAGGACTGAACCAGCGCGGACTGTTGCCTCGGCTCCGCTCGGCGATTCCCGCCGGCCCGGCCGCAGCCCGCGCGAGAGGAGAACTCTGATGCGGACCACACTTCTGATGACATGTGTAGCTCTGGTACTGGGCGGAACGGCGGGCGGGCGGAACGGCGGGACTTCGGACGCCTCCACCGTTCCGGGCAGTCTCGTTCCGTCGGTCCGCCTTTCCGCCGTCCCGCCGTCTCCTCGGGCGGAAGACGACCCGGCGGACAGCCTGTACCGCACAGCACGCCAGGCGCTCAATCACAACGATTATTCGCGGGCCGCGGAACTGTTCCGGCAGATCCGCGAGAAATATCCCAAATCACAGTACACCCCGGACGCCTACTACTGGGAGGCCTTCGCGCTGTATCGGAAGGGTGGCGAGGATGACCTCAAGACGGCGCTGAAGGCGCTCGAAGTCCAGGCCCAACGCTATCCCAAGGCCGGTACCAGGAGCGACGCCGAGCCCCTGGCGACCCGGATCCGGGGCGCCTTGGCCAAGCGGGGCGATGCGGGCGCCGCGGAGAGCGTGGCCACCCAGGCTCAGGCGGCGACAAAGGCCTCCTCGTCCCAGTGCTCCGAGGACGACGACGATACCCGCATCGAGGCGCTCAATGCGCTCCTCCAGATGGACGCCGAACGGGCAATGCCGATCCTCAAGAAGGTGCTGGCGCGACGGGACAACTGCTCCGAGATCCTGCGGCGGAAGGCGGTCTTTCTGGTGTCGCAGAAACGTACCGCCGAGACCGAGGCGATCCTCCTCGGGACGGCGCGGAACGATCCGGATGAAGAGGTGCGGGAGCAGGCGGTCTTCTGGCTCTCCCAGGTGGGCACCGAGACCGCGGTGAGTGCGCTCGACTCGATTCTGCGGACCGCGAAGGACGAGGAGATCCAGAAGAAGGCGCTGTTCGCGATTTCCCAGATGCACAGCGAGCGGGCGGGGAAGATTCTCAAGGACTACGCCGAGCGTGCCGATGCGTCCCCGGAGGTCCAGGAGCAGGCAATCTTCTGGCTCGGGCAGCAACACTCGGCTGAGAACGCGGCCTTCCTGCGCGACCTCTACAAGCGACTCAAGGATCCTGAACTCAAAGAGAAGGTGATCTTCTCGCTCTCCCAGATGAATGATCAGGCCAACAATCGCTGGATGCTGGACCTCGCCATCGATGAGAAGGAAGACATCGAGATGCGGAAGAAGGCGCTCTTCTGGGTGGGACAGAGCGGTGGGTCCATGGCGGAGCTCACGGCGCTCTGGGCCAGAACCAAGGACTCTGAGATCAAGGAGCAGTTGATCTTCGTCTACTCCCAGCGCAACGACAAGGCGGCGGTGGACAAGCTAATCGAGATCGCGAAGACGGAACCGGACAAGGAGCTGCGGAAGAAGGCGATCTTCTGGCTCAGCCAGTCACACGACCCCCGGGCCGCGCAGCTCCTTCAGGAGATCATCGAACAATGACCATCATGAAAACCATCGTGGCCGGCGCCATCCTCGCGGCCGTGCTCCCGGGAGCGGGCCACGCTCAATCGCTCGCCCAGCGCATCGGCTCGGCGCCCGATGGCGAGGTGGTGTTCAGCTTCGCCGCCCGTCCCGGCGTCTGCGGGAATGGCGCCGGGATGATCGGCGACCATGGGCATCGGATGTGGATCTCGCGGCATAACTTCTCAATGTCCGATGACGGAGACGATCGGCACTGTCCCTGTGGCCCGGGGCCGGTCCGCGTGGCGCTCCGCCTGAAGAATCACCGTATCCTGGGGCTGGAGACTGTGGTCGGCGGCACCGCCCAAGGCGGCGGCGGGACCGATCTAGGCTCGGTTTCGGTGGTCGGAGCCACGGATTTCCTGCTCTCCCTCGCTGCCGGCCAGGACCCGGAGGTTGGCAAGGAGGCGATTCTTCCCGCGACCCTCGCGGACACCGTGCGGGTTTGGCCCCGGCTCCTGGCCTTGGCGCGCGACCGGGTCGTGGACCATGAGGTCCGCCAGAGCGCCGTCTTCTGGGTGAGCCAGGCAGCGGAGGAGGCGGCCACCAGAGGACTCGACTCCCTGGTCTCGGATGCCAAGGGGGACCGGGAGATCCGTGAACAGGCGGTTTTCGCGCTTTCCCAACGACCCCGGGAGGAAGGGGTGCCCATCCTCATCCGGATCGCGAAGAGCAACCGCGATCCCGAGATCCGCCGCAAGGCGTTGTTCTGGCTGGGACAGTCAGGGGACAGCCGGGCCCTGGCGCTATTCGAGGAGATTCTCACCAAGAAGTGAGGAGTCAGGAGTCGGGATTCAGAATGAGGTATCGGGAAACCCGTGCAAGTAAGGCTCGGTGTGGCCTTCACTCCTGAATCCTGACTCCTGAATCCAAACGTACCACCCCTTTCACGTGTCGGCCGTTTCATCGCCACCCAACCTTTCACCCCCCACCGGGCTCTAAGGAGTATCCCATGTCCCAGTGACCGAGTCCCGCGAAGGGCCCTATGTCCACTCTCCT
>JBGPJS010000302.1:0-5381 GCA_041485505.1 Gemmatimonadota bacterium
TCCGCATCCGGCCCGGTTCCCAGCTCTCGAAGGCGACGGAGTTGGTCAGCGGGGGTGGCAAGGCGGTCAGGCTTTCGGGTACTACGGCGGCCGCCGGATCCAGCAGGACAACCTGGTTCTGGAACTGCTGTCCCCCGGTCAGCGCCTTGATGGCCTGGTCGTCGGGTGCCTTGGCCGCGGCGGGCACCAGCCGGGCGTATGGCGCCGGCGCGATCCGCTCGAAGACGTTCGCACTGGTCCCGGCTGACGTCGTGGCGTCGTGGAGCATCTTCCGGAAGCCCGGAATGCTGTCCGGGCGCCCTCCCTGGCTCGGCAGGATCAAGTGGTTGATGGCGTAGAGATCCCAGAGCGTGGGAGATCCGATATTCTTGTACTGTCCGTTACGCCCATCAAAGAGATCGTCGAAGTGCTGCAGTTCGTTGCCGTGGTAGCCGAGCAGGTCGTTGATTCTGAACGCCATCAGGAAGTCACTGGGGTAGACCCCGGCATCGATGACGCGGAATGGTGGCCGCAAGGCCGTGAGGCTGGTGGTGAGCGAATCCGGCCGGAACAACTCCTTGTCGGCCCGGCTGTAGAACCAGAAGGAATGAGCGTTCAGGAAGAGATCGGCCCCGATCACCAGCAGGAGACCGAGGGAGAGCGCTATCGGCTTGAGGCGTTCCTTCTGGAAGCCCGCCGCGAGGGCGGCCAGCAGGCAGAGCGCGGCCCCGCTGGCGACACCACCGGTCCGGATGATCGCCTGGGCAGCTTCGGCGTGGTCGACCAGCGCGCGGCCGGTGGTGTTCTGCAGGCTCATGGCCCAGTTCGAGGCGATGCCGCCGAGAAGGCCGCTCAGGGCGAGTAGTGTCACGACGCCGCCCGTGATGAGCCAGCCCATCGGGGCCATTCTGAGCTCACGACGCTCGAGGCGCTCGACACCGAACGCCGCAAAGGCGGCAATGAACAGGGCGGCAACGGCCAAGGCCATACCGGGTGCGCGGATCTGTCGGGCATACGGCACGACCGTCCACCAGATCTGATAGAATGGCGTCGAGGAACCGAGAGCTATGAGCAGGAAGAGCAGCCCGATGCCGCCCAGCCAGTATTTCAGGCGCGCCTTCGCCGCTCCCACTCCTGCCAACGCCAGTGCCACGACCGGAAGGCCCAGGTACTCCGAGTGGAGCTTGAGCCCGTTGGTGCCCCAATAGGTCTCGTGGGAGCCGACAAACTTGGAGAGGACCAGCTCGGGCACGTGCTCCCAGGGAATGCCGAACGAGGTGTTCCAGTCGAACCCCAGTGACGCGCTCGATGCCCTGGGGGAGTAGGGCGTGTACGTAAGCAGGGGCAGCATCTGGATCATGGTCAGTCCGACACCGATCACGACGGCGCCGAGGGCCCCAGCCAGGAAAGGAAGCATGACCTTTGGCCGTCTGCCCTGCTCGTCCGCCAAGGTCAGGTAAAGCGCGAAGAGCCCCGCCGCAAAGAGGTCGTAATATCCCACCTGAGGGTGCCCCAGCACCCCACACCCGACCGCGATTGCCAGGAGGGCGTACCCTTCGGGTTTCCGATCGCGGATGGCCAGGATCAGTGCGATGAGCATCAGCGGCAGCAGAGCGGTGGCGAACAGCTTCCCGTCGTGACCGGGTGAAGGATAGGAACCGATCACCCCAGAAAGTTGGAAGGCCAGGCCGCCGGCGACAGCCCCGGTCCAGGAAACCCGGAGCAGCCGGAGGAAGAAATAGGCAAAGAGTCCCGCCAGGACGAAATGCAGGAAGAATCCGAAGTTCATCACCGGCGGCATGGGCCAGAGGAGCCGGAGGAAGGACGTGGGGTAGAAAATGTCCCCGTGTGCCGCGCCGACGAATGGCAACCCGCCGAGCAGGGTGGGATTCCACAACGGAAAATGTCCGGTGCGGTGGAACTCGGCCGCGCCCCAGGTCCGGAAAGCATAGCCCGCCGAATACTGGTCGCTGTGAGGCCCGGCCAGCCATTGCCCCGAGAGCATGGGGAGGGAAAGGATGATGATCCAGATCGACAGAACGGCAAGCGCCACAAAGTTAGGGCGTCCCGGCTGCCAGGCATCAGGGAGCGCCTTAGCGGGAGGGCGATTCAACGGAGATCTCCTTTGAAGGACCCCTGATCAGCAGGGCGCCGAGTCCGGCTAGAGCCTCGACCAGCGTCAGCACGACCCGGGAGGCGAGGCTGAGCGCGATCGCACCGCCGGCGCCCAGCGCCGGAGTCAGGAGCGCGAGGAAGACCCCTTCCCGGATCCCGACACCGCCGGGTGCGAAGAGCGCAATCAGGCCAAGAATGTAACCCGCAGCGAAAATTCCGGCCGCTGGAGCCAATCCGAGGGTGTGGGGTTGGCCGAGGCCCCGGGAGAGAGCCCAGAACGATACCCCGTAAGTCAGCCAGCTCCCAAGCGTGAGCAGCGTGGCGAGAACCAGGGCGCCGAGCGGAAGCGGCCGAAGCTGGTCCATCTTGGGCACCACCCGGGCAATTCGCGCCGTGGCGAACTCCCAGGCCAGGCCGCCGATGGTGCCCAACGCGACCAGCGTGGCCAGCACCAAGCTGCGGAGGGAGCCGGCGGCGGTGGCGGTCGCGACGATCAGGGCCACGGCCGTACCGATTCCGATAGCCTGCACGGCGACCGCGGAGGCGGTGGCCGACCAGGCCGCGACGCCGCGGCGCTGCGCCAAGACCACCATTCCCGCGACGCTCCAGACCTTGCCCGGGATGTACCGCCCGACGTTGGCTAGGAACCAGATCCGGGCAGCGTCGGCGTAGCCCAATGTCTGGCTCCAGCCCGCGAGAATGCGACGCCAGGACTCGATCTGGATCGCCGAGGTGAGGACGACGGCCAGAACCGAGAGGCCGAGCCAGCGGAGGTCCAATCGCAGATCGAAATGCAGCGATTCGAATTCGGCCCAGTTCCGGCTCAGCGACCGCGCCACAAAGGCCGCAACCAGGAGAAAGACCAGCGCCTGCACCACCCAGTACCAGCGCCTGCTCATGCGGCGGGACTCACTCCTTCACAAACCGGTAGATGATCGACCGCGCCAGCAGGGGCACCATGGGAATCGGGGGGTACAGGTAGGTCCCACGGGTGGCTTCGAGTCGGAAACCGTTCATGCGCGCGAGGGCGGTCATATTCTGTCGGGTCCAGCCGTAGATATGTCCCTGCCGATCGGCGATGCGGAACAGGTTCCAGATCAGTTCCTTGAAGTGATAGGGGTTGGGAACTGAGAGCGTGAGGATCCCGCCGTTCTTGAGCACGCGGCGCATCTCGGTTAAGGCCCCGAACGGATTGGGCACGTGCTCCAGGACCTCGATGCAAAAAACGTTGTCGTAGGAGCCATCGGGAAACGGGATCCCCTGGGAAATATCCCGGATCAGGACGAGATCGCTGGCGAACTCGGGGGAGATGTCGATACCCTGATACTTCACCTCCGCGGGGAGGTAGCGTCGGAGGCCACCATCCCGGGCACCGATATCCAGCACCGAGGCCCCCGGGCGCACCCGCGCCAGGGCGCTGGCCTTGGCAAAGCGCATCCGTTCTTCACCTCTATCGCGCCAACCTGAGCGGGCGCGGTAGAACTCCTCGAGCTGCCGGGATCCCGGGGCGATCGGAGTGGTCATGAGGGGCGAAATATAGTCAGACTCTGCCAAGCGCCTCCTCATACCAAGTCTCGTGGATCCTTGCGACGTGGTCGGGTGTCAGGCGTTCCCGCCATTCCGCTCCGGCTCTGCGCGCCGCTGCCGTGCTCCCGGGATCATCGAGGAGGTCGATGAGGGCGGTTGCGATCGCTTCACCTGATGGCGGGGCCAGCCGACCCCCGCCCTGCCCAGTCACAACATCCAGCACGCCTCCGCCATCCACGCACGCCACCACGGGTACACCGCACATGAAGGCTTCGGCCGCGACCAACCCAAACCCCTCGCCTTGGGCCGGAAAGATCATTGCATCCGCCCGCAGGAGCCGAGATGCCAGCTCTGAGGGCGGCACGGCACCCGCGAAGTGAACCAAATTGTCCACCCCGAGGCGGCGGGATAGTTCCCCCAGCGCTCCTCCCTCCGGTCCATCGCCGATGATCGTAAGAGCGACCGAGCGACCTCGGCCCTTGAGTGCCGCCACGGCTTCGAGCGCCAGGTGAACCCGCTTCTGGGTACTGAGGCGGGCCACGACGACCAGTCCCCCACCGCCAGCGCTCCAGGCCGGGAAGCGGGTGAGATCCACCGGCTGGGGATGGATGTGGCGTGCCGGGATGACTCGCCCCGCGCCCTCCTCGATCCAGCGCGCCACTGCGGTCGAGACTGTAAAGACCAGGCGAGCGCGCCGATACACCGGCTGGGCGACGAAGCGGGCCAGCGCCGAGTGGCGAAGGAGAGCCGCGTCGGTGCCATGACTGGTCAGAACGAACGGAAGCGTCGGTGGCGTGGCAAGCCCGGAGGGGGCCCACCAGTGAGCGTGGATCAGGTCGGCGCCTCGCTGCCATTCTTCCCGGGTTGCGCGCCTGAGGGCTCGCCAGAGACCGTAGAGGGCCACGAGGCCGGCGGGACTCCGGATCGCGTCCGCCATGGTGCCGCGATAGGCCAGCGTCTCCGCTGCCGCGCTGGCATAGCGCACCCGCCGGACCGGGATACCGTCAAGCGCCGGCTGGCCGACTTCTCCGCCGTCGCTGGGGGCCACCACTCGGATCTCGTGACCGCGCCGAGTCAGGGCCAAGGCGAGGGTGGCGAGGAAGGCACCGGAAATGTCGCCGGCGAAGCGGGGATAGTTATGAGTGAGGAAAATGATGCGCAAGGAGTTGGCCGAGTGGCGGAATGGCCGAGTGGCCGAGTGCTAGTGGTCCCCGCTCTCCGAATCCCGGTGCGCCAGCAGGCGCATCAGCTCCCGGTGTTCCTCCCGCATCCCCGCGATCATCTCTCCCACGAACCCGAAGCCGAAGAGCGCGATGCCGCTGATGATCATGGTTTCGACCAGGTTCAGGAAGGGACGAAAACCGTAGTCGAATCCGAAACGCAGGACCAGCGCCACGATCCCTACGAGAAAGCCGATCGCGAAGAGTGCCGCGCCCAGCACCCCGAAAAAGAGCATTGGCTTGCGACCGAAACGGAGCTGGAACCAGACCGACACCAGATCGAACACACCGATGGGGATCCGTTTCCAGTTGAACTTGGAGATACCCGCCCGCCGGGGATAGAGGGGTACCGGACGCGACGTAAGTCGGAAGCCATCCGCGACCGCGATGACGACCATGTACCGGTGCCAGTCAGGCCGCATCGGGACTCCCGCCATGACTTCGCGGCGATAGGCCTTCACCGAATTGAGATCGGTCGCAGTTACGCCGAACAGCAATCGGCAGAGCCGGTTGTAGATACCGGATACGAAGGCTCTCTCA
>JBGPJS010000303.1:0-5362 GCA_041485505.1 Gemmatimonadota bacterium
GGATAGGTCAGCGCGAGCTCCACCTCGGCGGGTAAGGCCGACGATGGCTTGATGATGCTGTCCCCGACGGCGACCCACGATTCCGCCAGTGCGTCGGCACTGCGCCGGAGGTAGACATTGGTCGCACCAGTTTCCGCGTCCACCACTCCCACGAACGCGGCCTCTATGGCTCCGACCCCGCGACCGCCCCAGAGCATCCGGCTCGCCACCGGGAAGAGGGGCGAAATCAGGTATCCATCCGCCAACCAGACCAGGCGACGCCCGATGAGCCGCGGCTTGAAAGAGCGCCACTCCGCAAAAGGCGCCAGGAGAGTGAGGGGATCTTCCGGTGAGAGGTTCCAGACCACATGAGCGTCCCTGGGCAAATGACCCAGGAGCTGTGCGGCCTGGAGTCCCCAAGCCAATAGGAGACGATGGGGCCAGCCTCCCACGGCGACCCCGTGCATCAGGGTATCCACCACATATTCTGGGGCTCCCGGCCTCACCGCGTGCAGTGGAAGGTCCAGCCGGGACACCGTCTGCGGATAGGCCACCGTGTCAGCCTCCCGGTAGCTCAGTGCGCTTCCCAGCACGCCGGTCCGATCGTCGGCAAGCGCCACCAGCGAGGCGGGGCCGCTTCCCGCCGCACGCACCACCAGCCAGACCGGGCGGGGACGGCCTCCGATGCCGATCTTGGCTCGCTCGGCGGCCAGGGCCTGGGTGGAATCGGTCGCCGCGATACGCTTCACCAGGGAATCGTGCCAGAGGGCGGGCGGTGCCGGCAGCGGGAGGGCATGGGGTGAGCCGCGGTAGACCGAGTCCTGAAGGGCGGTGAGCCCATAGGCGACTGCCTCGAGTCTCCGCCGTTCCTCGAGCTCCAGTTCCGGCGGCCCGGCACCGCCACCCAACGCGGGAAGCACCTGGTGGCCTACCAGCGACGTGATCGCGAAAATCAGCCAGCCCATCGCGCCCACCAGATGCTTCGGCCGCAAAGCCCACAGGGCGGAGAGCACCGCCGCCGCCAGCGCCAGGCCCGTCAGCACCGCGGCGACGGTAATCCGGAGCCCGAGCAAGCCATCATCGATGGGCCCGTGGAGGCGGGCGACGATCTCGTACGGCTCGAGCAGATGGCCCCAGGCCAGAGAGAGAGCCACAAACCCGAGCAGCACGCCGAGATGGGAGCGGGCGTGGTCGCTGATGGCGGGGCGGCCATCGAGCCAGCGGACCGAGCCGATGAGGAGATAGAGAATCAGGACGCTGCTCACCGCGAGCAGGCAGAGGAGAAATGCGTACCCCTGGAGCAGCTCCCAAAAGGGCAACTGGGCCACGTAGACCCCGATGTCGTGGCCCAGGATCGACTCGGTCTCGTGATACGGAGCCCCGCTCCAGGCCAGCACCGCGGGGGTCCACCAGTCCGAGGCCCCCGCCCCGACGGCGATACCTGCGGCGGCACCGACTATCATCGTTCCCAGGACCAGGAGTCGCGGCGTCAGCGCTTCACGGATCTCGAGATTGGCGACCTGGCGGGGTACTTGGACCGACCCGATGGCCCGGTAGACAACAAAGAGATTGAGGGTGAACCAGATGCAGGTGAGAAGGATGCGCGAGGCCTCGAGGCCGAAGCGCTGCAGATGATATCGGGTGACGAACCGCGCGGCGGCCGGCGAGATCGTCGCGGCCCACCACCGGTCCACCAGCAACGCCGCCGTCCAGCGCCCGGCGAAGAGCAGGCAGACCAGGACCACCAGCGCGAGGACGATTCGGCGACGGTTGGACATATCGAAGGATAACGTAGGGGCGCGGCAGTGCCCCGCCCCTACATCGCTCGGATTCCCTGGGTCGCCAGCCACCCCATGACCTCACCCTGGTAGGCCTGGAGCGCGGCCGGGTCGGTCGCTTCGAAACGGAGCACCAGAATCGGCTGGGTATTGGAGGCACGAACGAGTCCCCAGCCGCGGGGGAATGTCATCCGGACCCCATCGATCGGGTTGACCGGATACCTGGCCGCGAAGTGCTTCGAGGCCAGTTCCACCACCTGGAACTTCCGGTCGTCCGCGCACTCGATGCGGATCTCGGGAGTGGCGTAGGTCCGGGGGAGGTCGGCCAGCAGCGGGGCCAACCCCTCGGGGCCCGCGGAAACGATTTCCAGAAGTCGGGCGGCGGCAAAGAGCGCGTCGTCAAAGCCGAAATAGTCGCCGCCGAAGAACATGTGACCGCTCATCTCGCCGGCCAGCGGCGCCTTCATTTCCTTCATCTTGGCCTTGATGAGGGAGTGGCCGGTCTTCCAGAGGATCGGGACCGCGCCGGCCGCGGTGAGCGCCTGGGGCAGTACCTCGGAACACTTCACATCAAAGATGATCGGTATCCCCTTCCCAAACCGGCGCACCGCGTCCCGGCCATAGAGAACCAGGAGCTGATCGCCGAAAACCACCTGGCCGGTCTCATCCACGGCGCCGATCCGGTCGGCATCGCCGTCAAAGGCGATGCCCAGCTCGGCGCCACTGCGGCGAACCGCGACCTGGAGGTCGTGAAGGTTCTCCAGCACGGTCGGATCGGGATGATGATTGGGAAAGCTGCCGTCCGATTCACAATAGAGCGAAGTCACTTCAGCGCCGAGGGCCTGGAGGGTAGACACCGCGATGAGGCTCCCCACGCCATTGCCGCAGTCCACCACCACCCTCACCTGTCGCTTCAGGCGGTGCCGCTCGACGATGGCGCTCCGGTACCGGCCGAGGACCGAACCATCGGCGGTTTGCCTGCCCGCCCCGATCCGCCAGCGTGCCGAAGCCATGATTTCATAGAGTCGGGAAATATCCTCTCCGTAGAGCGGGTCGCCGGTGAGGACCATCTTGAAGCCGTTGAATTCGGGCGGATTGTGGGAGCCGGTAACCTGGAGCCCACCGTCTGTCCGCAGCGCATGGACCGCGAGGTAGAGGGCAGGTGTGGGTAACATCCCCACGTCGACGGCGGTGGCGCCGGTATCGGCGATCCCGGCCCGCACGCCATCGGCAAGACCGGTTCCGGAAGGGCGGTTGTCGCGCCCTACGGCCAGGACCGGTATGCGCCCCAAGCGGTCCCAGGCCAGGGTGGCGTAGGCGGACCCCAATGCCCGGGCGAACTCGGGAGTGAGCTCTTCGCCGACGAGTCCGCGGATGTCATACTGCCGAAAGACCGACTTGGGGAGGTTCATACGTGGGAGGCTCGCTGCTGGGTTCTGAGTGCTGGGCCTGCTGGTTCAGCACTTAGCACTCAGCACTCAGCACTTAGGGAAGCTCTGCACAAAGGTGCGGACCACCCTTCTGTCATTGCGAGGAGGCCCGCAGGGCCGACGAAGCAATCTGTGCCCGCATCGTGCAGCAACCTATTTGAGCCTCCGTTTGAGGGTCCCTCCGTACCGTGCGTGATGCCCGGTCGGCGGTTCTTCTTTGTCTACATGCTCACAAACGCAACACATAGGGTGCTCTCTATAAGAAGCTCGCCCTGATTCTGGCCAGCAATCCGACCTGGCAAGACCTGTGGGAGGAGCTATGACCGGCAAAGATTGCTTCGACCCCTTCGGGGCCTCGCAATGACAGAACCCAATTGCGGGCCCTCCTGTGCAGAGCTTCCTTAGCACTCAGCACGCTGCTATCGCGCCGCGATTGCGGCAACCGATTCGGCCAGCGAATTGGCCCCCGCCGAGACCACGTTCAGGAGCTCGGTAGGCCAGAACCCGAAGATCAGGATCGCCCCCACGCAGAGTCCCACGGCGAGGCGTGCCGGGCGGGCGAGGCAGACCTCGCTATGGGCCAGTGGGACCCGGGGTTCCTTCATGTACATCGCCATGATCACGGGGAGGTAGTAGCCCGCCGACACCACGCTGGTGATCACCAGGACCACCGCGAGAAAGGCGTTGCCCTGTTCCACCACACTGGTCAGAATGTACCATTTCCCCATGAACCCGATGGTGCCGGGGAATCCGAGCAGGGAAAGCATGCACAGACTGAGCGCGAAGGCTATACCGGGACGGGCGGGCCCCAGGCCCGCGATGTCAGCCAGAGTCACCTCTCGCTCCCCTCCGCGTCCGAGAACGGCCAACAGACCGAAACTGGCCAGGGTGGTGAACCCATAAGCGAAGAGGTAGAGCAGCAGCGCCGAGGTGCCCCGCGCGGAGGCCGGCCAGAGGGCCACCAGGAGGTAGCCGGCGTGGGCCACGGAACTGTACGCCAGCATGCGCTTGAGCGAGCGCTGGGAAAGTGCCACCAGGTTGCCCAGCACCATCGTGACGATCGCGAGCACCTCCACCACCGGCTGCCAGAGTGTGATGGCGGCGGCGAAGGACTCGATCAGTACCCTGGTCAGCGCCGTAAAGGCGGCGGCTTTGACGGCGGTGGCCATGAAGCCGGTGACCGGGGTCGGCGACCCATCGTAAACGTCGGGCGCCCACATGTGGAACGGGACCGCGGCCACCTTGAAGCCGAACCCGATGAGCAGGAGGCCCAGCCCGAGCGCCGCCATGGCAGGCGTGGGTCCGCCCGACAGTTGGGCCCCGATGATCACCAGGTTGGTGCTCCCGGTGGAGCCGTAGACCAGGGCGATGCCGTAAAGCAGGAAGCCGGACGCGAAGGCCCCGATGAGGAAATACTTCAGGGCCGCCTCCGACGAGAAGGGGTTCCTCCGGTCATACCCTGCCAGCACGTACACCGCGACCGACATGACCTCGAGGCCGAGGAACAGGACGATGAGGTCCTGGGCTCCGGCCATGAACATCATTCCGGCAACCGCGAGGAGCACCAGACAGTAGTACTCCGGCGCCAGCAGCCCTTCCCGTTCGAGGTAGGCGACCGAGAACAGGATCGTCCCCGCGGCGGCGATCAGGAGAATGAGATCGCTGACGTAGCGAAACTCATCCAGGGCCACCATCAGTGGGAGGCCGGCCGACCGCGCCCCACTTCCCCAGAGGTATCCCACCGCCGCGCCGGCGATCACGAGGCCGCCGAGACTGAGCCAGGCCGCCAGCCGGCTGTCGGCGGCGGAAGTGTGACGCCAGCTGATCACCAGCAGCACCAGCAGGGCCGAGATCGTGAGCAGGATTTCCGGGAGGAGCGCGAGGGTGACGCCGCCCGGCGTGGCCAGGTCGATCGGGAGCATCACGGCCGATCCTCCGCCGCCACCGGCGTCGAGGCCGGGGCGGGATTGGCGTCGTACCCCGGCTGCACCAACTCCAGGTAGTGTTTGGCGGCGGCCTCCATCCGATCCAGCACCGGGCGGGGGTAAACGCCGAGCCAGACCATTCCGGCCACCAGGGGCAACACCACCCAGAGTTCCCGCGGCGAGAGATCGGTCAGCGATTCGTTCTCCGGTTTGTCCAGCTGGTTGAAGATGATCCGCTGCAGGGCCCACA
>JBGPJS010000304.1:0-5353 GCA_041485505.1 Gemmatimonadota bacterium
ATCACGCCAACAACGTCCTCCAGTCCTGGTCCGGCAAGGCAGACCTGATCTCCCGCCGGTTTCATCAGGATCTTGAAGAGAACGGCAAGATCCACCAGCGCTATTACGAGATCTATCCCGACTCCGGCCTCTTCCGACAGGAGAAGAAGGAGGGCTCCCACGAGACCCCGGCCCAGCCACTGGACGACGCGGCCTTTTTCTACTTCATACGAGCGAGCCCCCTGGAGATGGGGAAGGCCTATGAGTTCGACCGGTATTTCAAGAAGGAGCTGAACCCGGTGAAGGTGACCGTGGTGAAACGGGAGGAGATGGAGCTGCCCGACGGCCGCAAAGTGAACTGCCTGGTGCTCCAGCCTGTGGTGGGAGACCAGGGGATCTTTGCGCCGCGCGCCGAGGCCAAACTCTGGCTCAGCGACGACGAGCGCCGAATCCCGGTACAGATCCGCTCCCGCCTGCCGTTCGGCACCGTAACGCTCCGGCTGACCTCGATGACCCTCCCCGACGAACCGCCGCCCGCCCCAGGCAAGTAGTCGTGACCTACCGGGAAGCCGACCTGCGCCACCTTAGGACCGTCCCCATCAGCGGGCGGCGGAACAAGGTGGACACGACGCTTCTCGCCTCTGTTCCCGGGAGCGATCGCTCCTTCCACGCCTTTCTCGAGAGCCTGCCGGACCTTCTCGCCGCCCGCGATTTCCGCGAAGTGGTCGCGGCCGTGGCCGACGCGGCCCGAAACCACCACGGGCTGGTTCTCCTGCTCGGTGGCCACGTTATCAAGACCGGCCTGGGCCCTCTGATCGCAGAATGGATTCGGCGGGGCATCGTAACCCATGTGGCCATGAACGGCGCCGCCGCGATTCACGACTACGAGCTCGCCGCCTTCGGAGGGACCAGCGAGGACGTCGAGGCCGGACTGGCAGACGGCAGCTTCGGCATGGTCGAAGAGACCGGCACGCAAATGAATGCGGCTATTCAGGCCGCTGCCTCGGCCTCGCGCGGGCTGGGAGAGGGATTGGCCCAGGCGTTGGCTGGCCCCGCCTCCCTCCCGGGGGGCAAGGCGTCGGTTCTGCTCGCCTGTCATCGCGCCGGGGTGCCGGTCACCGTCCACGCCGCCATCGGCGCCGACATCATCCATCAGCATCCTTCCGCCGATGGCGCGGCGCTGGGCGACACCACCCACCGGGACTTCCGCCGCCTCGCGGCGGCGTTACCGGCACTCCATGACGGCGGCGTGGTACTCAACTTCGGCAGTGCCGTGATCATGCCTGAGGTGTTCCTCAAAGCGCTCTCCGTCGCCCGGAATCTTTCCCAGGGACGTCCAGCGAAGTTTCTTGCCGCCGATTTTGATATGCAGCGGCACTACCGGCCGCGCGTAAACCTGGTCGAACGCCCCACCCGCGACGGCGGGCGAGGCTTCCAGTTGACCGGTCACCATGAGCTGATGATCCCGCTCCTCGTCTGGGCGGTGTTGGATCGCCTCGATGCGAGATAGCGCTTGGCGGGCGCCGCGAACGACCTTCCTTGGCGGCCTGCTCCTGCTAGGATGCCATACCGGGCCGGTCCCAACCGCGTTCCCGGCGGTGGACCGGACGGCGGCCGCTGCCCTCGCCGACCTTGCCGGCGAAATCGTCAATCAGGCCATGCGTGCCGACGCCCGACTGGAAGCCGGGGACAGCCTCTATGCCCCCGGAGCCCTCATCGTGGCCGACGGCGAACGTCGCAACGGACTCCCCCGGTTCGCCGGAATCCGTCCCGGAGGACAGGTGTCGATCGCCTCGAGCAGGGTCGACATCACCCATAGCATGGCCTGGGTCTATGCGGAGTACCGCTGGGTCGCCACCGAGGGCAACCAAGCCGGTGAAGGAAGAGCGACCGTGGTGCTGGTGCCGGCGCTGAGCCGCCCGGGGTGGTGGATTGTCCATGTGCATAGTTCGAGCATGCGTTGAGAAGCGTAGGGGCGACCCATTGGGTCGCCCTTATCGATTGATCAACAACCCGAAAAAAGCGCCCGGGAGAGAATCCCGGGCGCCGTTGTCTTGGGAAGGGGGGGCCGCTCAGGCGGCTTTCTTGCCGTTGATCATTTCCTTTACCTTGTCCGCAGTCCCCGGAGCGACCACCCGGAGGATTAGGTAGATCACGAACCCGATGAAGGCGAACCACAGCAGCGCCATGAAGAGGCTGATAATCAAACCGAAGAAGCCGAAAATCAGCTTGATCGCAAACATGGCGACGACCGCAAATACGGCGAAGCCAAACAGGTTCCGGAACATGCTATCTTCCTCGGGAAGGGGTCCGAGCCACGTACGGCGTGACGTTTCAAAAAGTTTCGTGAAGGTCAAGTGACAGCTGCATACGATGTTATCGTGATCGGCGGCGGCGCCGTCGGCGCGGCGTGCGCCCGCGAACTCGCCGTAACCGGGCGCAAGGTCCTGGTGCTGGACCGGCCCGACGCCACTGGCCCGGCTTGGCGCGCCGCAGCTGGCATGCTCGCCCCCCAAATCGAGGCCCATGAGGGTGATCCGCTCTTCGAGCTCGGACTGGCTGGACGGGAGCGATACAGCCAACTCTCCGAGGCTCTCGCAGCCACGACGGGA
This sequence comes from Gemmatimonadota bacterium, assembly GCA_041485505.1. Taxonomy (GTDB): domain Bacteria; phylum Gemmatimonadota; class Gemmatimonadetes; order Gemmatimonadales; family GWC2-71-9; genus JBDUEA01. The sequence continues at coordinate 2,592 of JBGPJS010000304.1, forward strand.
ATCGATATTGGCTTCTGGCAGGGCGGCATCGCCCGCGTGGCAACCCGCGACGAAGCGAGCGCGGGCGACCTCAAGGCCAAGGTAGCCTGGCAACGCCAGCAAGGCCACCTTTGCGACTGGTTCGACGAGACCGAAGTCAGGAGCCGATGGCCCTGGTTGGGTCAGAATTACGGAGCCCTCTGGGCACCCCGCGAGTGAATGGTCAATCCTGAGCAGTTGGTGGCCGGGCTCCTGGCCGACGCCGTGAGGCATGGGGCGACCGTCCTGCACCAGGAGGTGAAGGCCGTGGAACGCCGAGGCGACCGGGTTATCGGCGTGCAGGCGGGCGATCCGTACGCGGCCCCGGACATCGTCGTGGCGGCTGGGGCCTGGTCCGGTAGGATCGCGGGGCTCCCACGTCCACTGTCGATTGAACCGATCCGGGGACAGATGGCGTCGCTGCCGTGGCCGAGTGAGGTCCCGCGCAGCATTTTCGTGGGGGACGATTGCTACCTGGTTGGGCGTGGGGGTGAAGCGCTCGCGGGCTCGACTATGGAGCACGAGGGGTTCAAACCCGAGGTGACATCGGCGGGGTTAGCGCGGATCTTCGCCGCCGCCTCAACTCTCTTTCCCGCCTTGGGCCGACTCGAGGTGACCCGCACCTGGGCCGGCCTTCGCCCCGTCTCTCCTGATGGCTTGCCCATTGTCGGCCGGGAGCCGCGGGCCGAGGGGCTCTGGTACGCCACCGGCCACGGTCGCAACGGCATTCTACTCGCGGGGATCACCGGCCAGATCATTGCCCGGATGCTCTCGGGTGAGAGCGAGATCGAGCACATAGAGGCGCTGAGGCCGGAGAGGTTTTGGAACTGGTAGTTGCCGGCTGCCAGCGACCAGTTACCAGCGACCAGCCAACAGCCCCCGCGACCAGCCACCAGCGACCCGCAACACCACTCTGCCCATTGTCGGCAACTGCTTCCTTCATCCTGCCAGCGGCCCGATTGGGATGCTTGGCGGAAGAATGATGTCACCCGCGTTGGAATGACGACGGATGCCGTCCTCGCCTGTACTACTGTCAGGCTCGACGCCAACCGGGCGAGGAAGAATGCGGGACTTTTTCGGTTCCTTCCAACATTGCCGAAGGGGCGGGTACTCAGGGAGAGCGAGAGTTCGGGCGGAATCTGCGAATCGCCGCCTCCTCAGCCAACGAGATGGAGTACCAACTTCTTCTGTCTCGAGACCTCGGCTACCTCGATGCCAGCCTTCATGAACAATTTGGGAGCGGAACTCGAATCGATTCGACGCATGCTGGTGACGTTGCTGAAGCGCCTGAGCTTACCAGCGTCGACCGAGAATCAGCTCGGGGGGGGCCAGCCCATGGGACCAAAGGCATTGTAGAGCAGCCGCGGACTGGCAGCCGGTAGCCATCTGTTGGCCGCCGGCCGCCCTCAGCTACCAGCGATACCCGATCCCGAGTTGCAGCGAGCGCCTCGCGCCGGGAGTGAAATTCAGCTCGGTGATCCCCCCGTTCGGCTCGCCCCACTTCCTCAATCCCCGAATACCCGAATCCCACAATCCACTCCGTACATCCGTTCCGTCCCCGGCCGGCGTAGCCAGAGTCACAGGGGAGATTCCCCGTCCACCCATTCCCCATACAGGAGACGCACGGCCATGAAGTGGAGACAGTTTTCCCGCACGCAGCGGCTGCTGGCGATGGTACTCGCCACGGGTGCCGCGGCCGGGGTCGCGGGCCTCGCCCTCGCCTCGGACCACCAGGACACCGCAGAAGTCGAGCTCAACGCCAAGATGGACCTGACCGACGTGTACGCCTTCCCGAACCCCGCGGACCCCTCCAAGGTCGTCCTCGTCATGGACACCCGGGCGTTCCTGACCCCGGCCGGGACGGCTGGAGCCTCGTTCGACCCGGACCTGCTCTACCAGTTCAAGATCGACAACACTGGCACTCCCGACGGCATCGAGGAGAAGGTCATCCAGGTGACCTTCTCCGGCACCGGCAATAGTCAGCAGGTGCAGGTGCGTGGCCCGATCGCCCCGCCGGTCCAGGGCGCAATGTTGAACACCGTCGCCAGCGCCCCGCCCGTCGTTTCCGGCGCGATCAATACCAGCCTCAATCAGAACGGCATCCAGGTCTTCGCCGGCCCGAAGGACGATCCGTTCTTCCTGGACCTGGAGGCGGTGTTCTGTGTCCTCCCGGACCGCAAGCCGGTGCAGGGCCCGCTCGCCACGGCCTGCGCGCTCACCCCGAGCCAGCCGAATACCCCGTTCTATTTCCGGCCCGCAAACCAAGCGGTCAACTACGTGGCTGGGTACAACGTGCTTGCCATCGTGATCGAACTGCCCAAGTCCATGATCGAAGGTGCGACCCCCGGCAAGATCGGCATCTGGGGCACCATCAGCCGCTGATCGAGCATCTACTCCATCTCCTACGAATACGAGGATATCGCAATGATCGACAGCAATTCCACGCGGCGCCTGCGCCTGAGCGCATCGGCGCTGCTCCTGGCGGGGGCAACGCTCGTGGCAGCGGGCTGCAGTGACGACACCACTGCCCCGGCGCCCTCCACACGCACCTACAACCAGGTTCAGCGCCTGGGCAATCCCTTGGTGAGCGAAGTGTTGCTCTCCAAGCGCAGTCACACGACGCACGGAATCATCGGGCCGGATCAGGACCTGGCGCTGATCGGCAGCGAGGTCGCGTCCTTCGTGACCGGCGTGGCTGGCCGCTCTCAGGCGACGACGAATCTGCTCGCCAGCGTGCTACTCCC
>JBGPJS010000305.1:0-5346 GCA_041485505.1 Gemmatimonadota bacterium
CCGGCGAGGGGATCAAGTTCAGTGACGCGGAAGTCGCCCGGCGCTACGGCACCCTCCGCGTGTGGCTAGCGCAGAAGAGCGACTCCTGGACCCAGACACCGGAGGGCGCGCTGCCAGTGACGCTTCGCCAGGTGCTCAAAGCGGTGAGCAAGCCGGGGTTGCCGCAGGAGAAGTGAGGAGTCAGGAATCAGGAGTCAGGAGCGCGGTCCCGGAGATTCTCAGGATCGCGCTTCGACTTTTCGGGCCGCGCTTGGTGCTGGCGGACCGGCTCGGGTCCAGCATATTACCCCAACAACCCTACCCGTGACAGGAGATTCGACCATGGCCACCAAGAAGAAGACCCGCGCCCCGGCCCGCCGGTCTGCCGCGGCCAAGCCAAAGAAGAAATCCCTGTCGCGCGCCAAACCCAAGCGGCCGGCTCGTAGGAAGCCCGAGAGTCTTCGGCTCCGGGCCGTCATGCCTTCACTCGTGGCGAACGACATTCACCGGAGCCTGGCCTGGTATCGCGACATCGTCGGGTTCGTGGTCGAGGAGGAATGGGCCCAGAACGGCCGCCTACAGGGAGCCACATTGAAGGCCGGGACGGTGGAGTTGCTGATCTCCCAGGACGACTTCGCCAAGGGCCGGGACCGGTCGAAAGGGGAAGGGTTCCGGCTCTACTGCACCACCGCCCAGGACGTCGACCGGCTGGCGGCCGATATCAAGACACGGGGTGGTGTTCTGGAGACGGACCCCGCGACCCAGCCGTGGGGCGCCCGGGATTTTTCGTTGGTGGACCCGGACGGCTTCAAGGTCTCGATTTCGTCGTGGAAGATGTGACCCACGCCCGAATCTCCTCCGGCGTCAGGTAATTGGTTTCTTTCGTCACCCGCACCTTTGGGGAGACCCGACGGTAGAGCCACTCCCGGTACTCGGCCAGCCCGCAGGCATAGCCGCGCTCCATGGCGTGCAGGTCGGTGTCGCGCTCGTAGTGGGCAGGTGTTCTGGAGAGGTAGCGGCTCACGAACTTCACAATTCCCGGCGAACTGAGGCGGGAGTAGTCGACCAGGTGACTCAGCTCGTGGGCCAGCACGGCGCGAATTGCATCGGCGCTGGGCGGGGACTCGAACAATCGGGGGTTAACGTAGACGATGTAGGTGCGGGTGGGCCCCTTTTTCAGCATGGTCCCGTAGTCCAGTCCCGAGACAAAGAAATCACTCTGGCTCCTGAGCTGGTACAGGAGAACCTGCGCCCGCGAAAGTTCCGGGAAGCTCTCTGCGATGACGCCGGCCAGGAGGCCCCGCACGCCGCTGTAGGCGATCGGGACGGGCGCCGCGGGGGGAGGACAGGCCGAGTCCGCCAGAGCGAGAATCGACAGCAGTCCAAGTGAAGGGATCACCTCTCAAACCTATCACCTTTCCACCGCCCGGTCCGCCGCTCAGCTCCAGTTCCACTCCTCTCTGTACCCTCTCTGCCCTGTCGCTGTAACGCCCCCACACTCCGTTCGCGGCGAGCCTCGCGTGTACTGCGAGGGGGGCCGCGCGTCTCTGGAATGAATCCCTGAGCAAGCCGTTACGAGTGAACAATTTGGAATACCATTTCCGAGGCACAAGGGTTGCCAGAGGTACCGTCATGCGAACCCTCTACCTGGCTGGCCTGCTCTACAGCGGCATCTGCGGATTGGCCATCTATAAGACACGGACTGCTCAGGCTCAGCCACAAGGCGAGCCGGTGGCGCCTGTCGCCGCGTTCACCGGCCAGGCGGGCGATTGGTTTCAGGCGGCAAAGCCATTTTGCAACGCCGTGGAGGTGGAGACACACACCCAACAACAGCCCCCGCCGCCGGGAAAGGCCGGCGCCGGTTACAGCGCCGCCTGTTTTGCCCTTGCGGGGAAGGTGGATCGGGCGCGCAAGTTGATTCTCGCCCTGCCCGAAGACGAACGGGCATATGCCGCTTCGATCGTGTTCAACATTGGACATCCCGTCGCCGATGCCGGAGACGACCGGTCCGCGGGGCCGATCATGGAGCTGGTGCTGGAATTCACACCCCAGAACTACATGGCAGTCTATCACGCCGGCATGTCCGAGTTCGCCCTGGGCCAGCACGCCCAGGCCAAGACCCGTCTCGAGCAGTTCCTGCAACTCTATAAGGAAAACGACGGTTGGCGCAGCAACGCCATTGAGGTGCTTGGCCGGCTCGGGGGACCGGAGTCGCCATGAGTGCCCATGGCCTGATCGACTCTCCCTACCTGCAGGCCGGCGCGCTGCTGAAGGAGCGCTACGAGATCGTACGGGAGATCGGTCGTGGCGGCTACTCGGTGGTCTATCTGGCCCGGGACCGGGAGGTAGGGAGCGAGGTGGCGGTGAAGCTCCTCGTCCCGCCCCCCGCCTTCGCGGAGATCGCCCGGGAACGGATGCGGCGTGAGGTCCAGGCCGTCCGAGGGCTGGCGCACGCCAACCTCGTCGCGGTACACGACTTTCTGGAAGAGGGGCCGTGGAGTTTCATCATCATGGAGTACGTCGCGGGTCCGGATCTTTCGGTCCGACTCCGTGATCGTGGCCCGCTCAGCGTGGAAGAGGTCATCCGCGTTGGCCAGGGCATCGCGGCCGCACTTTCCGTGGCCCACCGTCGGGGCATCCTCCACCGCGACGTCAAACCCCAGAACATCCTGCTCGATCCCGACGGACGGGCCCGGCTCACCGACTTCGGGTCCGCCCGGCTCGACGGGCAGGCTACGGTGACCCAGACCGGCGGGCTCGTCGGCACCATGAACTACACGCCGCCCGAGGTGATGGCGGGGCAGCGGGGCGACGCCCGCGCCGACGTCTATGCGCTCGGAATGACGCTCTATTTCGCTCTCACGGGGGAACTGCCACCCCGGCAGTCCCCCCATCTTCCGCCGGCGGCCGAGGCCCAAGGCTACCATCCTTCGTGGCACCGGACTGGGATTCCCGGCTGGCTTGACGACGCCGTCGCCTGTGCCACGTCGGCGCTTCCCGGAGACCGCTTCCCCTCCGCCGCGACGTTCCTCGATACCCTGACTCGACGGGACGAGCGAGACGAGGACACCGGGGAATTCTCCACCTCGCTTTGGCGCAGGCGGGCAGGCCTCGATTTCTGCTTGCTTTGCGGAACCCCGGAACCGCTCGGACTCGGCGTCTGTGCCGGATGCGGCGCGGCCGCCGCGCGCGATGAGGCGCTCATTTTCGTCCACCGGCCTCACACCGTCGGAGAGCGGGAGCACACCCGGGCCGCCCTGCGGAGTCTCCTGGGACAGCGGGTCGATGAACCTGCTATCACCGCGGCGCTCCGATCCGAACGCGCACTCGCCCGGGTGCCTCTCGCAGGAGCCGAGCGGGTGATCGATCAGCTCTCCCGGCGGAACATCCCGGCCCGGGCGGTGAGCCGGTGGTGGGCACCCCTTCCGGGGAGCCTGTACGGGGTGGCGGGCCTGATGCTCGCCTCCGGAATCGGGGCGGGAATGATGGCGCTTCCGCCACTCCTGTGGGCGAGCCCCATGCTGGCCTCGCTCGTGGTGCTCGAAGCCCAGCGGCGGCTGCAGAAGCCCCTGTTGTCACCCGCGGGACACCGCCCACTGCTCCCGGAGAGGACCCGCCGACGGGTGGCCGAGGTCATCGCCCGGCTTCCCTCCGGCACGGCGCTCAGCCTCCTCGCGGACCTGGTGCGGATGGCCCAGGCGGTCGCCGCCCGGAAACGGGAGTCCGGCATCGAGAGCCGAGTAATCGCCGAGGTCGAGGAGCTGGTCCTGCACGCTTGCGACGCCGCGCTGGACCTTCAGGAGCTGGAGGACAACCTGTCCCAGCTGGACCGCCAGCAGCAGTTCGGCAAGGATCCCACTCGCTCCCGCGAGACGCTGGAACGGGCGGAACGAGCTCGGGATGGGCTGGTGCAGCGGATGCTGGACGTCATCACCGTTCTGGGCCAGGCGAGGGTCGTGGCGGTCGAGTCGGAGGCGGCGGGCGGGGCGGACCTCGAAGGGCTGAGCCGCGCGCTGGAGCGGGAGGTGAAGGCGTACGCGGAGGCGGTGCGGGAGGTTGGTGAGCTCACAGCGAAGCGGAACGTCGGGACGGTGGGAAGGCGGTAGCCTCCGGTCCCTCCCGTCGTTCCGCCCTCCCGCCGTTCCGTCACCTGCACTTCATCAAACTGTAATCCACTTTCTCTTACGCCGTTCATGTCGTGCCCCTAGACTCGGAACACTTCAGGAGCGGTCACCATGTTATCCCGCACCTTCGGGTGCTCCCCGCGGTTCCGCAGTTTCAGAATCTCCCACCGGCGTTCGTCGCGATGGCAGCCGCCTGCGATTGGGCCTCCTTCAAGGACAAGAGAGAGACGAGAGACGAGAGCAGTTCCTGCGGTTCAACCATCACCTATTGTAGTCGTTCAGAAAGCGTAGACCGTCGAAATGCGTGCCGTACATGCAGTCGCACCGAGTCGGGTGTGGGTCCTGGCCGCCTTGCTGGCCGCCACAGGTTGCGGAACCAGTAGGCCGAAGAACCCGGTCGCCGGGCTCCGGCCTCAGGCCCAACAGCTGATCGCGCTGGCCGCCGAGCGGGACAGCCTCATCGGCGAGGTTTCCGAGAACACGAAGCTGGTAAGCGATATCGCCACGGAGCTGGCGAGGATCGAAGTGAAGAATGCGGCAGGAGCCCCGGAATCCGCCGACCTCCGGACGACCCTGAACGACCGGGACTTCGTGCGGGAGAAGATCCGGGAAGTGGCGGCCCGGGTGAAGGAGAGCGAGACCAAACTCGCCGCGAGCCAGCGGCGGGTGCGTCAGCTTACCAAGATCAGTGACAGCCTGAGCGACGGCGTGGCCTACTATCAGTCGGTCGCGACTCAGCTCCAGACGGTGGTGGAGAACCAGAAGGCTACTATCGACCTGCTCAGCAGCCAGGTCGAGACGCTCGCCGCCCGGAATTCAGCGCTGTCCGACACCGTCAACACTCTCACCGTAAAGAACACCACCGCCTACTATGTCATCGGCAGCCGCAAGGAACTGCTCGCCAAAGGGCTGGTGGCGGAAGACGGCGGCCGGTTCCCGATCTTCGGGAGGAAGGCGCTGGTCCCGGCGCGGGAACTCCCCCTCGGTGAGTTCACCTCGATCGACACCCGACTGGTTGGCGAAATCCCGCTGCCCGATTCCACCAGGAAGTACCGGATCGTGAGCCGGCAGAATCTGGCGCACCTGGCGGACTCGACCGACCGGAAGGGTACCATCAGCGGCAGCATCCGGATCGCGTCGGCGACCGGGTTTTGGGAACCCTCGCGGTATCTGATTGTGGTTGAGAAGTAGGGTAGAATGGCGGGACGGCGGGACGGCGGAACGGCGGAAGCCGGCTGCCTGA
>JBGPJS010000306.1:0-5313 GCA_041485505.1 Gemmatimonadota bacterium
ATTGTGGGATTGTGGGATTGTGGGATTATGGGATTGGAATTGTTGGACTCACCCCACTCCGCCACTCCGCCACTCGGCCACTCGGCCATTCGCCCATTCGCCCATTCGGCCATTCGGCCATTCCGCCCCCCCGGCCCGACTCCTGCGCATTGAGGGGGCATTCCTGGCATAGATGGATCGATCCCTTCCCCCTGAGGATTCGAGCCATGAGCATTGACCCCAATCCGCAGGATCTGCTGGCCGTTCACGACCTGTTGGCGGAAACCCTTGCCACGGCACGAGATAAGGGTGGAAGCCTGGAGTACGGGGTAGCCTTCTTCCCCCGGGTGGGCCGGTTTGGCGCTCAGGTTTTCGGGGTAGCCACCAGTGGCGGTGAGTCCACAACCCTCACCTACCGGATGCTACAGTCGCTTCAGGAGCTCCCGGTCTACATCTCCGGGCGGATTCCGGCCACCGTTCGAGAAGGACTCACCAGCGGGCCACCGCGGGCACTGCCAACCGTACTTCTGGATCAACCGGTTCTGCGGCTGGGATTTACCTGTTGCATCGGGACCAGCCGCGACGATCTGGAACGGACTCAGGCGCTCGATACCACCGTCTTCGCGGGTGATCTCACCGCCCCATTGATCCTGCTCATCGAGTTACGTCCCGATGGCTGGCCGAGGTAGCCAGGTGTAATCCTCAGGCGAGTCAACGCGCTGGACGCGGGGCCGGATACCCGCGCGGAGGGGAGTGGCGCCTAGCGGGCACACCCGACGCGCGGTAGGTACGGTCCCGCCAGCTTTTTGGGTGACCCGCACTATCCTTCCGAGTCATGAGACCCGCTCCACCGATTCAATTTCCCGCGCTCGTGTTGAGCCTGATCGCCCTGCCCGGCAACCTGCTTCCGGCGCAGTCCACTGCGCCGAGCGAAATTCACTGGACGCCAGCCCGGCCCACCCAGGGCAGCCTGGTTCGAATCGAGTTCGGGGCGTCGGCTCCCGATTGGAATTCCAGTTCGGTTCACGGCCTCCTCGCCGGGGAGGCGCTGCACTTCCAGGCGGATGCCGCCGGTCGTCTCACCGCGCTGGGCGGAATTCCGATCGATACCGGTGACTCCCTCACCCTTACCCTCATCGTGGGAGAGGCGGATACGATCAGATCAGTTCTTCCGGTGAGCCCGGGGAGATTCAGTACCGAGCGCCTCAAGGTGGCCCCCCAGTTCGGACGGCCACCTGACAGCAGCACCGCCCGTCGCATCGCGAATGAGAACGCACTGGCGCGATCGGTGTCGCTCAAGGCACACGACACCCCGCGGTTGTGGCGGGCGCCATTCGTGGCTCCGCGAGCCAGCCGGATTACCGATACCTACGGACACGGGCGAGTCTACAACGGTCGCTTGGAGAGTCGGCACCTGGGGACCGATTTCGCGGGAGCGGTGGGAGATCCGGTGGTCGCGACCAACGCCGGGGTGGTAGGACTGGTGGCGGATTTCTATCTGGCCGGCAAGGTGCTCTACATCGATCACGGCGCCGGACTGGTCAGCGCATACTTCCACTTGAGCGAAGTCAAGGTGGCGGAGGGAGACACTGTCCGCACCGGCCAGGTGGTGGCCAAGATAGGCAAGTCGGGGCGAGTCACCGGACCCCATCTGCACTGGACTGTACGGTATGGCGCCATCAACGTGAACCCCGAGAGTCTGCTCGAGCTGGAAGGGAAATAGGGTCGCGTTTCTGAAGTCGCGATGACGTCGCGCCCCCCAGTGTCATCCTGAGCGAAGCGAAGGATCTCGCGGCCGGCTGAGGGATTCTTCGCTTCGCTTCTGCGAAGCTCAGAATGACACTTGGCGTTTTCTTGCGCCTGTCGGCGTAACGGAGATGACGCTGCCGGACGACGCGGCTCCTAGACTGGGGCACCGCCACCCAGGTGCTCAGCTATGCTCGCTCGGGTCCGTTCCGCCGCCGTCCTCGGCATCGAGGCCTATCTGGTAGATGTCGAAGCCGACATCACTAACGGGCTCCCGTCCTTTTCGACGGTCGGGCTCCCTCAGGGGGCCGTCAAAGAGGGCCGCGAGCGGGTCAATGCGGCCATGGTGAACGCGGGATTCAACTATCCGCTGAAGCGGATCACCGTCAATCTCGCCCCGGCGGACATTCGCAAGGATGGCTCCGCCTTCGATCTGCCCATCGCCGTCGGCTTGCTGGCGGCTAGCGGTCAGATACCCGATCTGACTCTGCGTGACCATCTCATTCTGGGAGAGCTGGGACTCGAAGGCGACCTCCGCCCCGTCCGCGGCGCGCTCTCCATGGCCATGGCCGCGCGGACAGCCGGATTGCGCGGCGTCATCCTGCCCGCCGCCAACCTCGCCGAGGCCTCCGTCGTGGAAGGGGTCGAGGTCCGGGGTGCCCGGAGCCTCCTCCAGGTGTGCCGCCATCTCACCGGCGAGGAGGAACTGCCGATCGCCAGGGCCGATCTCCAAGCCCTCATGGCCGAACGAGTCGCGGACATGGTGGATTTCTCCGACGTGCGGAGCCAGGCGTCGGCCAAACGGGCGCTCGAAGTGGCGGCGGCGGGCGCCCACAACATTCTGCTCATCGGTCCCCCCGGGGCCGGGAAGACCATGCTGGCCCGCCGGCTTCCGACCATCCTCCCGGGGATGAGTCTCGAGGAGGCGCTGGAGACGACCAAGATTCACAGCGTGGCCGGCCTGCTGGCGCCGGGGCGGTCGCTTTGCGCGGTGCGGCCCTTCCGCTCTCCTCACCATACCATCAGTGATGCCGGTCTCATCGGCGGCGGGTCATGCCCTCGGCCCGGGGAAGTCAGCTTGGCGCATGGGGGCGTGCTCTTTCTCGACGAGCTTCCCGAGTTCCGCAAGAACGTGCTCGAGGTCATGCGGCAGCCCATGGAGGATGGCGTCGTGACCCTCAGCCGCGCGGCGGTGAGCCTGACCTACCCCGCCCAATTCATGCTGGCGGCTGCCATGAACCCCTGTCCCTGCGGCTATTTCGGCGACCCCACGCACCAATGTCACTGCGGCCCCATCGCCGTTGAGCGCTACCTCTCCCGGGTGTCGGGTCCGCTGCTCGACCGCATCGACATTCACCTCGAGGTGCCCGCGGTGGCCTACCGCGACCTCGCGGGAGACCAGCTCTCCGAGCCGAGCGCCGCCATCCGGGAGCGGATCGAACGAGCCCGTCAGGTGCAGCGGGAACGCTTCCGCGGTCAGCCCGGGGTCCACGCCAACGCCCACATGTCGGCCCGGGATCTCCGCAAGCACTGCCGGCTGGGCGAGCCGGTCGAAGCGATTCTGCGCACCGCCATCACCCGGCTGGGCCTCTCGGCGCGAGCCTATCACCGGGTGCTCAAGATCGCGCGGACCATCGCGGATCTGGCGGGGGTGGAGGAGATCGGCGTCTCTCACATCAGCGAGGCCATTCAGTATCGGAGTCTGGATCGGGGGCGTCGGCTCGGGGCGCCGGCCGCCACCTCGACGGGGTGAGACGGGCGCCGCCTCAGCCACTCGCACGCGATTGAAATCGCTGCTCCGCACCTCGTCGCTCCGCGACGCGTCCTGAATTTGGTCTTCTCCATTCGATTGGCGTGGTCTTACTCACCGGGCGTGGCGTGAGCCACGCGGAGCCGAGCAGCGACCGAAGGAAGTCTCTTCAGGGGCGGCTTCAGCCGCGACCCCCACCGCGAACCCCCGAGAGCCGAATCCCTGTCATACGCCCGGCCTGACCCGGCCACTAATGGGTTGACGGCAGGCCTCCGGAAGGCGAAGAGTCTTCGCATGAACAGCGCCGCGCTCCGCCAAGAACTCGAAGCCTGTCACGGGAAGAGCTTCTCCTGGGCGCTGAACTGCTGTGACCGCGACCGCCGAGTGGCTGAAGAGGTGCTCCAGACCGTGTATCTGAAGGTTCTTGAGGGGCGGGCGCGCTTTGACGGCCACTCAGCCTTCACGACGTGGCTCTTCGCGGTGATCCGGCGGACCGCCTTGGAAGCGCGCCGTCGGCGCGCGCTGCTCGCCTTCCGGCTGGTGCCCCTCGAGGATAGCGACGCGATGGTGACCGACGCGCCGGGGCCCGACGAGGAAACTCAGCATGGCGAACGCCGGGCCCTGCTCGCTCGTGTCCTCCATCGGCTGTCGCGGCGCCAGCGCGAGGTGTTGCTCCTGGTCTTCTACCACGACCACACGGTCGAGGAAGCGGCGGCCGTGATGGATATCGGAGTCGGCTCGGCGCGTACCCACTATGCTCGCGGGAAGCAGCGCCTGCGCGAGCTGCTCTCAGGAACCGAGATGCTCGATGACTGACCAGCCTGACGGTCATATTCGGAGACTCTTTGCCCAGCTGCGGGCGACCGACTCCCGCGCCGCCCCCCCCTTCGCCACCCTGTGGGAGGCGGCTTCGGTAAACGCCGTGCGGCGCGCCAGGTCGCGACCCGTCCGCCGGCTCGTGACGGCCGTCGGCGTCCTGGTTGCGGCGGGGGTGGTTCTGGTCGTTTTGGTGCGGGGGCCGGCCCCGACCCCGCGGGTCTCGCTGTCCCGCTGGCGTTCGCCGACGGAGTTCCTCCTCCACGGGCCTGGAGACGCGAGGCTCTGGAGTGTTCCGGCGCTCTCCCCGTCCGCGGTGCGGCTGGGGCCGTTCCAGCTTGAAGGTGTCAGCCCATGACCCTGTCCTGGGTCACGGTCGATCCTTACGGGAGGAATCGTATGAAGCCAGCACTCGGAACGATCTGGGTCGCGCTTGTCTCGGGCGCCTCGCTCTTGGCTGCGCAGCAGCCGCAGCCGACATCGGCGGATCCGCTCGGCGGCAACTTCTTCCCGCCGGAACTCATCATGCAGAATCAGCAGGCGCTGGGGCTCAGCGAGGAGCAGAAGGGCTTCATGATCACCGAGATCCAGCGGGTCCAGAGCCAAGCCACCCCGATTCAGTGGCGCTTGACGCGGGAGCTCGAGAAGCTTGGCACGCTGGTCCGGCCACCGCGCGTCGATGAGGCCCAGGTTCTCGCCCAGCTCGACAGTTTGCTCGTGGTGGAGCGGGAGATGAAGCACACCCAGATCACACTGCTCATCCGGCTCAAGAACCGATTGACGCCCGAGCAGCAAGCCTACCTGCGCGACCACGTGGGTCAGCGCGACCGGTGAAAAGGAGATTTCCCATGCGCAGCTTCCAATCCGCCCTGGCGATCATGGCCGGGGGTCTGGCACTGACGGTCGCGGGATGTGGGCCCAACGCAACCGATCCCCGGGTGGCGAGCCTGCCGACCGATGCACGCCCGCAAGAGCAAGGCGCCCGCCTCGCTGCGGAGCTTGGCGCCTCGCTCGGCGCCGTG
>JBGPJS010000307.1:0-5285 GCA_041485505.1 Gemmatimonadota bacterium
GGGCCACGGCGGCGAAGGTCGGCCACACTTCCCTTGGCCAGTATTTTCTTAGCGGAGTCGGTCTGGGCGTGCAGAGAATCGATCCGCTTACGCACCTTCCCAATGCTGTCCTTGGTCTGCTGGACTCCGGGCAGACCCACATAGTTGAGGCCGGTGCCACTATAGCCCATGTAGCCGACCAGCAGCGCCACCAGGGTCAGGAGAATGGAGGTCGTGCGCTTGTCACCGCTGGGTATGAGCGCCATGGCTTATCTCACGGACTGGGTGAGTGGAACCGTTCGGATGTATGCCGAATCGGCCCGCCTGAAATTGGCCCGAATGGTGAAGCTGGTGACCGGGCGCTCCTTCTCGATCACGGTCTTGGCCGCGAGCGGAGTGACCTGCTCGACCCAGGGGGATGCCTCCAACTGGCGGAGGAACCGGGTATAGGCCTGGATGTCCACCGTCCGGCCTTCCATTTCGAACTGCATCGGTTTGGGGGCCGTGTCCGAGGAACCCACCGGGCCGACCGAGCCGAGGAAGTGCACATCGGTGAGCCAGGTGTAGGGCGGGATCGCCTTGGCCACTTCATCCATGATGTGAGGCCAGACATACCGATCGCCATCCACCGTGCGGATGGTACCGATCTGCGCCAGCAGTGAATCCCGGATCCGCTCGGCCTGGCGCTTCTGTTTCATGAGATCGGCAAAGGTCTTCTGCTCCTGCTGGGCTTGTTCCAGCTGCGGATTGAGCCCGTTCAGCGTCCGGTTGTTGGAAAGGAAGGCCCACCCGAGGAACCCCACCACCAGGACCCAGACCCCCACGGCCGCGAGCAGCAAGGGATCCTTGACCCTGGTGGCCAGGTCCTTGAGCTGACCGAGGGCCATCGCCTTCCCGCCACCGGGGCGCTTTCGCTTCTGGCCTGGGCGTAGGTTGATCGTGATCATGGGGCGTTGGTTCCGGGCATCAGGGTCACGCGGCGCTGCGCAAGGCCAAGCCGATGGGAAGCATCAGCAAGGGCGCGATCTCATCCACGTTCATCGTGTCGAAGACGCCATCCGCGACCCGGAGGCGCTCGATCGGATTGGCCAACTCGACGGGAATTCTTAAACGGTCCGCCAGCACCTTGTTGAGTCCGGGGATACGGCCGCCGCCACCGGTGGTGAACAACCGGGAGATGCCGCCGGCCGACCGACTGGCCGACTGGAGGAACGCCGCCGCCCGCTCGATGCCGACGGCCAACTCCTCGCCCCGGGTTTCAAGGAACGGCTCCAGCACCTCGCTGCGCTCGAATCCCTGAAGCAGCTGGTCGGCCTCTTCGGCCGAGAGCCCACGCTCTCGCTGCATGTCCTCACGGAACCGGCGAGTGCCCACCGGGAGGTCTCGGGTCAAGACGGGAATGCCGTCCTCGAGGATGTTGATGTTGGTCATCTCGTGACCGATGTTGACCAGCCCGACCACCCCGCGCATGGCGTCGGGATAGTTGATCTCGAAGGCGTTGTGGAGCGCGAAGGCATCCACATCGATGATGCTGGGCTGGAGCCCCACCTCAGAGAGGAGGGAGACCTTGTTCTCGACCAGCTCCCGCTTGGCGGCCACGAGCAGCACCGTCATCTGCAGACCCTCGCCCTCCGGATCAAGGATCTGGAAGTCGAGCTCCACGTTTTCCATGTCGAAGGGAACGTGCTGCTCGGCCTCCCAGCGGATGACCTCGCGGGCCTCCGCCTCTTTCATGCGGTCCATCGCGATCTTCTTGATGATGACATCCCGGCCGCCGACCGCGATGACCACCTGCTTGGTCTTGACGCCCGCGGAGGCCATCAGACCCTTGATGGCGTCCGCGACGATGCCGGGGTCCATGACCTCGCCCTCAACAATGGCGTCGTCCACCACGCTAGTGTACGCCACCTTGGTCAGAACCGGCTCGCCGGAGCCATGGGTAATGGCAACCAGCTTGATCAGCCCGCTGCCGATATCCAAGGCTACCGTGGCCTTTTTGCGACCAAATAGTCCCATGATTGATGACTCTGCTGGGGGTGAAAGGGGTAGGCTACGCTACACTCCGCCAGAACTTTTGTCAAGCTCCCAACTTGCTTGAAGTGACCCCAAACAAGCCATTGGGGAGTGCCAACTTATAGTGTCAAGAAACCAGTGATCGAACGGCCCGTCTGGGCCCGGAAGCCTGCGAAGTTCTGGCATTGCTTTAAGCTAGTAACCCCGGTCGAACCGGCTCCACCGGAAATCGAAACTGTGGCGCGAGCCCGCCCGGGGACTACAGGGCGCCGCGCGAAAGCACAGCGAAAGGTCAAGGATTTCCGGCTCAGCCGGGGGCCACTTTCTGAGTCGCCACCGAGTCTGGCAACCTAGCCGCCGGGCCGGTGAAGCCGCTCTCCGAAAAGATGAGGTAGCTCGGAAGGCCAGGCTGCGGGATTGTGAGAGGGAGAGGACCGCAGCGGCCGCGCTGGCTAAAGCAACCGATATGCCAATGCCACATCGGATTCTGTAACTCATTATCGGAAAACAATATCGGCCATTGCTCGCGGTGATTTCCCCAGTTCGATCATGGGAAATCAGCTGCCGGATTTTGCGGAAATTATTCCGGCACAAGAGGTTGTCACCTGTCCCTACCCGGTGCTCAGTACCACTGAACCCAGCTCCGTTCGGTCAGAGGGATTGGCCGCCCGGCACCCCCACTCGCCCGCTTGAGGGCACAGCTCGAGTAGGTGACAAGACCCTGTCCGCCGAGTGAGGAGCTTCCTCCAGCGGCGCCAAGAACGATGACCCCACCATGGAACCGCCCACCGGTCCCCGAGAGCGTGAGCCGCCCGGCTACCACAACCGCGCCCTGGAAATCGAACCCACCCGCCACATCCAGATCGCCGTTGGCCAGCAGCGTCCCTTGTCCCCGCCCCCCGTAAATGGTGGTGCCTCCCTGGGCGGCGATTATGGGGAAGTAGGTGGAACAGGGGTGCGGTGGGACCATAACCAGCGGTTCTCCCCAGTTGGTACTATCCGAACGGTCGCATTGGCCCGGGACCGGCGACACCGACAGCTGAGGCCGGATGCCGTTAAGGGTACCGCTGACCGAGACGTCCGCGGTCGCAAAGAGCTGGGCAAAGTCGAGGTCGCCGAGACGGGTGAGCGTCGGGGCCTTCAGCGCGGTATCGATCTGAAGTGGAGGATTGCCCCCCACGCAGGAGGCCATGGCGCAGTTGGGGAGTGTGCTCACCAAGCCCCCGGGTTCACTCACACCCGGCAGCGCCGTGTCGGCCGGAGGGCACCAGGGAGCCCAACCGGGGGGAATTGAGTCCGCACCGCTTACCTGCACCTGCCCCGAGACGGTGAGAGGGCCGAGTGTGGTAAGCGCCGCACGAACCACCGCGGTGGGGTTGGTGAGGCGGGAGAATCGGGCCAAGGTGCGCCGCGCCAGGACTCCGCCGGGGCCGAATCGCTCGCCGGTGGCTCGGGTAAGAAATACCTCTGCATTCAGGCGAGAGAGAGTATCGGTATAGCGGACTCCCGGGATCAGCGACACCACGGGAAGAGCGAGGCTGGCACCCGGAGTCATGGTGTCGAAGACCGAGGAGTTCCACGAATTGCTGAGATCCTCGATTCCCGCCTCCGCCGCCGCAAAGGCCTGCGCTGCCGCGAGCGAGTTCTCACCGTTCTTCAGTTCCAGCCAGGCCGCGAAAAATGTGGCCGCCACGAGAGCCCCAATGACCACGGTGGCATACACCGCAAGGGCCAGCGCGGCACCCCGCCTATCAGATCGAAACGACCGCATGCGAACACCCCATCACTCATTGTCCGGGAGCATTACGAAGGAGAACCTCGGTGCTGATCGTGTCTTGCTTGAAGGCGAGCGGTCCCGACCCCCCGCCGGAGACCACGGGATGGCTGGTAGTGCCACGCACGACCAGTTGCACTGAGCGCACCGAGGCGGGACCAACGGCGAGCGTACCGGTCGAGTCCAGGTAGGTCAGCTGAAGCCCAGCCCCGGTCAGCGGACCAAGCACCGGCTGGATGGTCTCTCCCGCGCTGACGGATCTGGCGCCGAGCCAGAACTGGCCGCCCGAGGGGTAGAGCCTGAGCTGCATCACTTCAAAGGTACGGAGGGGAGCGTCCAGGTGAATCCGCGCGAGGGGGGTCAGCACGGTGTCGAGCGTGGTGGCGAGGCCGAGCGCCGGCCGGCCTCCGCAGACTCGGCCGGTCGCAACCCCGAACAGCGGAAGCGGGAGCCAGCTGTCGTCGGCGGCAGAGGGAGAGTCGCCTTCGATGAAGAGCAACAGGCTGTCGCGCCCGGGCTGGAGCTGGCGGAATCCGCCGAGAAGGGTGGTGGAGACCAGGATCTCGTTGGGCGAAACCTGGCAGGCGAGGCCGGCGGTCCGCAGGGCGCGGTAGGTCAGGGAGTCAGCGCCTATCGTGATGATGTCGCCCGCGGCGCCCAGCTCACGAAGCTCACCGGGCAGGAGTGCGGCGCCGAGCCTGAGTGTTCCGGTGAGGCCGATGAGCTCCGATCGCGCCCGGGCCAGCCGCGATTCACGGAACAGGGTGACCTGCACCAGTGCGCCGACCAGGGCAAACAACACCAGGCCAATGAGGAGCTCCACCAGGGCCAGGCCCTGGCGACCCGACGGGTTCAGACGCATCGGATCACGGTGGCGACCGAGTCGCTGGAGGAGGCCCAGCGGCCGGGATAGCCGATCACCACTACGACGGTGCGTGCCGCCCCGGACCCGGCGACCCACCACTGCTCGGCCAACTGGCCCGGGGGGGCCACCGATCCGCTGGCCAACCCCCCGCATCCGGGGCCGCCGGAGGTGCCCTGACGCCGGAGGATCTCGATGCGCCGCCCGGCGAGGGTGGCGGCACCGGTCAGCTGCTCTCCGCGGCCAATCATCCGCACGGCCAGCCCGGAGCCCGCGGCCAGAGCCAGGGCCCCGACGGTGAGCAGGATCAGCGCAATTAGGACTTCGACGATGGTGAAGCCGCGTGGGTTCATGATTCCCTCCGGGGACGGAGCCCAGGATAGCGCCGACCTCCGGGAGGTGCGTCATCATTTCGACGCAAGCGAGGGGCATAGAAACGCGAAAAGGGGCGGCGGATCGCTCCGCCGCCCCCTCTTCGTTTGTTGCCTCAGGCTTGTCTTACCAGCAGCCGGGGGCGCCTTCCTGAACCACCGCCGCGTTCGGCGAGTTGGCCGCCGGGCCGGTGTAGATACCGCAGTTCGCCGGCACGCCGGTCACCGCGGGGTTGGTCATCGTGGCCTTCCAGCCTGACGCGTTGATGTAGGTCAGGACCAGGAC
>JBGPJS010000308.1:0-5272 GCA_041485505.1 Gemmatimonadota bacterium
GCCCGATCTCCGTTCCCTGAGTAAGCTGTGGACTTCGTGCGGCCGGGTGGGTGCGTGATGGGTGTGCAACAGTTGTTTCCCGCTCACCGCTGACCGCTCACCCCAAAGTCCCAACCCAGGGGTATCGCATGTCCCGGGCAATCCAGCTGAAGACCCCCATTCCCGGTCCCCAGAGCCGGGCCCTCGCCGCGCGGCGCGCCAAGGCCGTTCCCCGCGGTGTCCCGTCGGTCACTCCGCTCGCGGTGGTGCATGCCGAGAACGCGATCCTCACCGACGCCGACGGCAACCGCTTCATCGATTTCGGGGGCGGGATCGGCGTGGTCAACGCCGGTCACCGGAATCCCGCCGTGGTCGCCGCCATCAAGGAGCAGCTCGATCACTTCACCCACGTCTGCTTCCCGGTCTCGACCTACGAGTCCTACGTGGCGCTGGCCGAGCGGATGAACCGGATGACGCCGGGCAGCCACGAGAAGCGCACCTTCTTCGTGAACAGCGGCGCCGAGGCGGTGGAAAACGCCGTGAAAGCGGCCCGCTTCTTCACAGGGCGCCAGGCCGTGGTCTGCTTCGAGCACGGTTTTCATGGCCGCACCAACCTCGCGATGGCGCTGACCTCCAAGGTGATGCCGTACAAGAAGGGGTTCGGACCGTTCGCGCCGGAGATTTATCGGATTCCGTTTCCGTACTGCTTTCGCTGCCCCGAGGGGCGGAGGGGCGGAGGGGCGGAGGGGCAGTGCTGCATGGCAAATCGAGATTACTTCGAGCGCACCTTCGCGGCCATCGTCGATCCCGACTCGGTCGCCGCGATCATCATGGAGCTCGAGCTGGGGGAGGGCGGCTTCGTTCCCGCGCCCAAGGAATACATCCGCGAGCTCGCCGCCTTCGCGAAGGCCCATGGGATCCTGTTCATCGCCGATGAGATCCAGACCGGCTTCGGGCGCACCGGAAAGCTCTTCGCCTGCGAGCACTACGATCTGGTCCCGGACCTCATGACCAGCGCCAAGTCACTGGCAGGCGGGCTCCCCCTCGCCGCGGTGACTGGCCGGGCCGATGTCCTCGATGCCCCCCAGGTCGGTGGGTTGGGTGGGACCTACGGGGGCAATCCGCTGGCCTGTGCCGCCGCGCTCGCGGTGTTCGACGCGATGGAGAAAGACCGGATCCCCGAACGTGGCGCCCAGATCGGGGAAAGGATCCGGCAGCGGTTCCAGAGCTGGGCGGAACGGTACTCCTGCATTGGCGACGTCCGGGGTCTCGGCGCCATGGTGGCCCTGGAACTGGTGACCGATCGTGGCACCAAGGCCCCCGCCAAGGAGCTGACGGGGAAGTTCATCGCCGAGGCGCTCCAGCAGGGCCTGATCCTTCTCTCGGCCGGTACCCTGAGCAATGTGGTGCGGATCCTGGTGCCGCTCACAGTGGAGGACGCGGTGCTGGAGGAAGGACTGGATGTCGCGGAGGCGGCGCTGAAGGTGGTTACCCGGGGCTGATCGCGGGGATCGCCTACCAATTCCTGACGGCGGATCGTCGTGCGACCATCCGTGTGGGCCGTCGGAAATCGCTCGAAACCTGACCCGATCGCGAGTGTTCTTGGGTACCGGTTGCACTGATCTGACCAAGGGCGCTCACGCTATGACTGTGGGGAGGCCTAATGGGTGAGACTCAACCGCTCTCCGGCCCGGACTTCGCGCAGGGAATTCCACTCGCCGACCTGACAGACGGCGGAATGGTGGTGGGCCATGCGCAAGGCGAGGCGGTGCTGCTGGTCCGTCAGGGGAACGAATTCTTCGCTATCGGCGCGACCTGCACCCATTACAGTGGGCCCCTCGCGGAGGGCGTTATCGTGGGGGACACGGTGCGCTGCCCGTGGCATCACGCCTGTTTCAGCCTGCGCACGGGCGAGGCAGTGCGGGCGCCCGCGCTGAACCCGGTACAGTGCTGGACGGTGGAACGGCGGGGCGATCGGGCCTACGTGACGGGAAGAAGGATCGGCCCGCCACCTCGGACACCGCCTGCCCCGGCGCCGGAATCGGTCGTGATCGTGGGCGCCGGCGCAGCGGGAAACGCCGCCGCTGAGACACTGCGACGTGAGGGTTTCGACGGCCGGGTCACCCTCATCGGCGCCGAGGACAGTGTGCCCTGCGATCGGCCGAACCTGTCGAAGGACTATCTGGCCGGGACCGCCTCTGAGGACTGGATCCCCCTCCGTTCCCGCGAATTCTACGCCGAACAAGGAATCGATCTCCGACTCGGCGTGGCGGTCGGCGCCATCGAACCGTCGGCGCGACGGGTAACCCTGGTCGGTGGCGAGACAGTCGACTATGGGGCGCTGCTGCTTGCAACCGGCGCCGATCCCATCCGGCTTCCGCTCCCGGGCGCCGACCTGCCACACGTGGGCTACCTCCGCACCCTGGCCGACAGTCGCGCGATCATCGAGCGCGCCACGTCTGCGAAACGCGCGCTCGTTCTGGGCGCGAGCTTCATCGGCCTCGAGGTCGCCGCCTCCCTCCGCCACCGCGGACTCGAGGTGCACGTCGCGGCACCTGAGGCGCGGCCGCTGGAGCGCATCATGGGTCCGGAGATCGGCGACTTCGTCCGCGCCCTCCACGAAGAGCATGGCGTCGTCTTTCACCTAGGCCAGACGGCGAAGCTGATCGATCCCCGCGCGGTCACCCTCGCCAACGGCGACAGGGTCCCGGCCGACCTCGTTGTCATCGGCGCTGGGGTGCGGCCGGTGCTGACCCTGGCGGAGCAGGCGGGCCTGACGCTTGACCGCGGCGTGGTGGTCGACGAATACCTGGAGACCAGCCGGCCGGGCATCTTCGCTGCCGGAGACATCGCCCGCTGGCCCGACCCGCGGAGCGGCGAACGGATCCGAGTCGAGCATTGGGTCGTGGCCGAGCGGCAGGGACAGACCGCGGCACGCAACATCCTGGGCCGCCGGGAACGCTTCGACGCCGTCCCCTTCTTCTGGAGCCAGCATTACGACGTCGTCCTGGCGTATGTCGGCCACGCGGAGCGGTGGGACCGGATCGATGTCGCCGGGAGTATCCACGGCCGGGACTGCACGCTGTCCTATGTCAGGGGCGGGAAGGTCCTCGCGGTTCTGACTATCTTCCGCGACCGCGCCAGCCTCCTGGTGGAGGCCGCGATGGAAGCGAACGACACGCGAGCGCTCGATGCGGCCCTCGTTGGCCGCTGACCCGGTACGGCACCCGGTGGGATCCCATCCGGACCGAGATCAACAGCCCCGAAAGGAGCGCCGCTGAATTGCGCCTGTCGAACGCCGAAGTACTCAAGCAGGGCGAGCGGTATCTGAGGCTGATCGCCGGCCAGGAAATGACCCTGGCCGAGAAGAAGGCCTTCATCGGCGAAACCGTCGAGGCCTACGAGAAGCACGTCAACCGCGGGTTCATCACCTATCGGAAGTCGGTCACCGAAGCAGGGGAGTTCGCCGCGCTCGAGTGGTCGGGGCAGGGCGCCATCCTCAAGGACCTGCTCGGACGCGAGTATATCGACTGTCTGGGTGGCTACGGGATCTTCAGCGCCGGCATCAACCATCCCCGGATCGTGAAAGCGGTCCAGGATCAGATGGCGCGGATGGCGCTCAATAGCCAGGAGTTGCTGGAACCCTGGCGCGCCGGGTTGGCCAAGCTTCTCGCGGCGGTGACCCCCGGCGAGCTCGGCTGCTGTTTTTTCATCAACAACGGTACCGACGCCATCGAAGGCGCCATCAAGCTGGCGCGGCTGTACACCAAGCGGAACACCTTTCTCTCCACCCTGGGCGGGTTCCATGGGAAATCCATGGGATCCCTTTCGCTCATGGGGAAGGCCTCGTTCCGGGAGCCGTTCCTGGGCGGGCTCCAGGATGTCCGGTTCGTCCCCTATGGCGACGCCAAGGCCCTGGAGCACGAGCTGGCCAAGGCGGACGCCGTCGGTACGC
This sequence comes from Gemmatimonadota bacterium, assembly GCA_041485505.1. GTDB lineage: Bacteria > Gemmatimonadota > Gemmatimonadetes > Gemmatimonadales > GWC2-71-9 > JBDUEA01. Next base: position 3,935 of record JBGPJS010000308.1, read on the forward strand.
CAATCGCCGCTTTCATGGTGGAGCCGGTGCAGGGCGAAGCTGGAGGTGTGGTACCGCCCGATGACTACCTGCCGCGAGCCCGCGAGCTCTGCACCCGATACGGCACCCTGCTGGTGGCCGACGAAATCCAGACCGGCATGGGCCGCACCGGCAAGCTCTGGGGGGTGGATCACTGGGACGTCGAGCCCGATATCATGTGCCTCGGCAAGTCGATCGGCGGCGGTGTCATGCCGCTCTCGGCCTTCATCTCGACACCGAAGATCTGGGAGGTACTGATCCCCAACCCGATCATTCACTCGACGACCTTCGGCGGCAACCCGATCGCCTGCGTGGCGGGAATCGCGGCGATTCAAGTGACGCTGGAGGAAGATCTCCCAGGCCAAGCCGCCGCCAAGGGGGAGTTCCTCCTCAAAGAGATCGGCGCACTCCAACGCAAGTACCCGTCGGTACTCACCGACGTGCATGGTCGCGGCCTGCTGCTGGGAATGGAATTTCCCAAGGACGCAATCGGCTACAAGTGCGCGGCGGGCCTCTTCCAGCGCGGAGTGCTGGTGGCGGGGACCTACTCCAAGGCGCGGACCATCCGGATCGAGCCACCCCTCGGCATTTCCATGGAGTTGCTGAAGGAGATGCTGAACCGGCTGGAGGATACGTTCAGGGAGATCAAAAAACAGTAAGCGGTTAGCAGTGAGCAGTGAGCGGGGTACTCCCGAAACAGTCAGGCCTACCAGGTCAGCAAGGTCTTGCCGCACCGAGTCACACAACACCCCCCAGGTTTGGGCCGCATGCTCATTTCCCGCATATCCGCATCGCGTCTATCATCCGAGCGGCGGAGTCCTGGTGCCCAGCACCCTTCGCGGGCATCTGTTCGCGCTTTTCTTTGACGAAGGGCGGTCTTGGCGACTACGCCAATGTGCCTACCCCCAGGCCGCGCAGCACAGATTCGTTAATGCCTCCCTGCTGGCAGCAATCAGCCAATCGGCCGTTGACTACCACCGCGGGGACACGATTCACCCCGTACCGCTTAGCCTTCGCTGCCCCCGCCTCCGTCTTCATATCGTGAATCTGAAGATCGCAGCTCTCGCACACGATTTTCCGCACGACGCGAAGGGCGTCATCACATACAACGCAGCCGGCGGTGAATACTTCGACGGTACTCTTTACCATCTTTAGGCTCCTTCCCGATTGAGGTTTGACCGGCGGATTACCTTCTGCCGAGCTGCACGAAATACCGTTGTGGGCGCTGCCCGCTCCAAAGATTCCAAACTGAAGCGACGAAGACAGCGGCGGCACCGCCATAGAGAAGCCATTGGGTGTTCCAGACCAGCCGCCCCACCA
>JBGPJS010000309.1:0-5269 GCA_041485505.1 Gemmatimonadota bacterium
CGCGCCGAGATCACCGACGCCGTCCGCGAGATTGCCCGCAAGGCCGCCGACAAGGAACTCCGCCCCGAAGACATCGACGAGCAGACGATCTCCGATCACCTCTACACCGCCGGCTGGCCCGACCCGGACCTGCTGATCCGCACCTCCGGCGAAATGCGGATCTCGAATTTCCTCCTCTGGCAGCTGGCCTACGCCGAGCTCTATGTGACCTCGGTGCTCTGGCCGGATTTCACCCGGCACCACCTCTTCGAGGCCATCCTCGAGTTTCAACGACGGGATCGTCGGTTCGGGCGGGTGTCGGTCTAGTCCCGTGAACGGTGAACAGTGAACAGTGAACTGGGCGCTCCGCGGACCCTTCGCGTTGCGGTAAGCGTCCGCGGCCGCTCGGTGCGCTGCCGGACACCTCCCGTTCACGGTTTACTGTTCACGGTTCACGTTGTTGGATAGCATGTCATCCAATCTCTTCCAGCGTGTCGCCGTCGCGGTCGTCGCCATTCCGGCTGCGCTGGTGGTGGTATATCTCGGCGGAATCCCGCTGACTCTGCTGATTGCCGTCATCAGTCTGCTGGGTGCCCGGGAGGTCTACGACCTGGCCCGCCGCCAGGGCATCGAGCCGGCCCGCGGCCTCGGGCTGGTCACGGCTTTCAGCTTCGCGCCACTCTACATGGCGTCACTCGGTTCCTTCGTCGTTCGCGACGCGATGAACGCGTGGTGGCCCTACGCCGCGGCGCTTTGGCTGGTTCTCCTCCACACCGTCGTCCTCGCGCTCCGCAGTCCGACGGAGAGACCGCTTTCGGCCGCTTCGATCACGGTCTTCGGCGCGCTTTACGCCGGGGCGCTGCCCGCGTTTCTACTGGTGATCCGTCATGCCAGCTACGGCCAGGTCTCCTGGCCGGGCACCTGGTTGGTCTTCTTCCCTCTCGTCGTCACCTGGGTGGGTGATACGGCCGCGATGTTCGGCGGCCAGGCCATTGGCGGGCCCAAGCTCTGGCCTGCGGTGAGCCCGGGCAAGACCTGGGCGGGAAGCATCTGCGGCGTCCTCGGAGGGGTGGCGACGGTCCCGTTGCTGAATGTCGCCGTCCTGGACCGTTTGGGCGTTGCCCTGCCGCTGGGACGGGGACTGCTCTTCGCGGCGGCGCTCTCCGTGGTGGGCCAGGTGGGTGACCTGGGTGAATCGCTCTTCAAACGCGAGGTGGGGGTCAAAGACTCCAGCTCGCTGATCCCCGGTCACGGGGGTATCCTGGACCGGCTCGATTCCCTCTATTTTGTCCTTCCCACGGCCGCGGCGCTCTACCGCCTCTTCGGGGTAATCTGATGCGCGGCGTCTCCCTGCTGGGTTCCACTGGCTCAATCGGCCGGAGCACCCTGGAGGTGCTCCGCCGGCAGCGGGACTACTTTCGCGTGGTCGCGCTAACCGCGGGGAGCAACGGAGAACTGCTGGATCAGCAGGCCGCCGAGTGGCACCCCAGCTTCGTGGGCCTGGCCAATGGTGGCACTTCCCGGGCCGCGCGCAGCCGGGGTCCCCAGTGTCTGCTCGAAGCGGCCACCCATCCCGATGCCGATATCGTGGTGAACGCCGTGGTTGGCGTGGCCGGTCTGGACGCGACCCTCGCGGCGCTTAGGGCCGGCAAGCGGGTGGCGCTGGCTAACAAGGAATCCCTGGTCGTCGCCGGGGACTTGGTGCGGCAGGCCGCGCGTCAGGGCGGCGGGGAACTGATCCCGGTGGATTCCGAGCACAGCGCGGTCCTCCAGTGTATCACCGGCCGCGCTTCCGGACTCTGTCGGCTCATCCTCACCGCTTCGGGCGGGCCGTTTCGCGAGTGGTCCGCTGAACAACTGGGGCGGGCCACGGTGGTGGAGGCGCTGAAGCACCCCACCTGGCGGATGGGCAACAAAGTGACGGTGGACAGCGCCACCCTGGCCAACAAGGCGCTGGAGTTGATTGAAGCCCACCACCTCTTCGGACTGTCTTACGACACCCTCGATGTGGTGGTGCATCCCCAGAGCATCATCCACGCCTTCGCGGAATTCTGTGACGGGAGCGTCATCGCGCAGCTCGGCTTTCCATCCATGGAGCTCCCTATTCTGTACGCCCTTACCCACCCGGAACGGCTCCCGGACACCGGGGTACGGCGCTTCGATCCGGTCGAGGCGGGCGCGCTGACCTTCGAGCCCGTACGCCGTGAGGTCTTTCGGGCCTTCGGCGCTGGCCTGGCGGCTGGCCGCGCCGGCGGCACCGCGCCGGCGGTATTCAACGCCACTAACGAAGTGGCGGTCGCGGCTTTTCTGGCTGGACGGGTTCCCTTCGGACGGATTCCCGATACGATCGAACGCGTGCTGGGGTCCCATCAGGTGCAGCCGGCCGCCGATCTCGAGACGGTTCGCGCCGCCGACCGGTGGGCCCGCCTGCGTACCCATGAGGTGTTGTCGTGAGTTTTGTCATCTCGGTACTGGCCCTGGTCGTGGTACTGGGCGTGCTCATCTTCGTGCACGAGGCTGGACACTTTCTGGCCGCCAAGGCAGCGGGCATCCACGTCCACCGATTCTCCCTCGGCATGGGATCGCCGATCCGCCGGCTTTCGTTCACCCGGAACGGCACCGAGTACGCGATCTCCTGGCTGCCGCTCGGCGGCTATGTGAAAATGGCCACCGCCGAGGAGGAGGCGACCAGCAGCGCCCTCGAAGGCGACACCCCGGCGGTGCTGGTGCCGCCGGACCAGATGTTCGAGGCCAAGCCGGTCTGGAAGCGGATGGTGGTCATCCTGGCCGGAGTCACGATGAATATCTTGCTCGCGTGGCTGGTCTATGCCTTTCTCGCCGCTAAGAACGGCGAACGGATCGACCCGACGACGACGGTCGGTCGGGTCGTTACCGATAGCCTGCCCGCCAGTGCTGCGGATCTGCGAACCCTTCAACCCGGCGACCAGATCACCGAGGTGAGCGGTCGAGCGGTTCATTCCTGGGATGATATCCTGGAGGCGATTGGGGGCGCGGGGGGAGCGGAGCTTACGATCACGGTCCTCGGGCGGGACCGGATCGTCCTCCCGATCCCCGAGACCGCCCTCACCGAGCGGGGCCAGGTTCTTCTGGCCCTTCAACCCTACCGCGCGGCGGTGGTGGGCGAGGTGCTCCCCGGCAAGCCGGCCGATCGTGCGGGAGTGATGGTGGGGGACACTATTCTCGCGGTGAATGGTGATTCGGTGGCACAATGGTACGCTCTGGTGGACCGGATTCGGGGGAGCGCGGGTCACCAACTGGGGTTCCTGATTGGGAGGAAGGGTCAGCGGTCTGAGCTTCGGGTTACTCCTGATTCCGAGCCCGAAGTGGGCGCGGATGGTGGCACCCGCCAGGTGGGAAAGGTGGGGATCGGCCCCGCGACCGACTACCGGACTGAGCAATACAACCTGGGCCAGGCGATCCTCGCGGGAGGAAAGGCCACTCTGACCGCCTCGACCCAAATCGTTCGGGTGGTGCGCGGGTTGCTGACTCGGCGGGTGCCGAGCCGCGCCCTCGGTGGCCCCATTCTTATCGCACAGCAAGCGGGGCAGTTCGCCCGAATCGGGCTCGACGCGTTTCTGGGGTTTCTCGCCTTCGTCTCCGTAAACCTCGCCGTACTCAACCTCCTGCCAATTCCGGTGCTGGACGGCGGCCAGTTCATATTCTTGGTGGCCGAAGCGGTACTTAGGCGCCCGCTTTCGCTCAAGTTGCGCGAGCGCCTCACCCTCGCGGGCCTGGTGCTGATCGCCATGCTGATGACGCTTGCCTTCTCCAATGACATTAGCCGGAACTGGGGGACGATCGTGGGGTTCTTTAGAGGGCTTCTCGGCCGGTGATGAAGAGTGCGCAGTGCTGAGTGCTGGGTGCTGAGTGCGGTGCTCCCTGCCTTTGGGAACGGTCGATTCCCGCCCCCGCCCTAGGCTCAGTCCTCACCATCCAGCACTCAGCACTCGGCACCCAGCACCCCGGCACTTCGCTTTTTCTACCACGGCTTCCACCACTTCTTCTCTTTCCCCGTATCCACCTCCTTGGAATCGCGGAGATAGCCCTCCGGCAGCGGGATGGCGGAGGTCGGTCGGATCTTGGCGTCGATGTCCTCGAGATCGGCCAGCAGGAGCTGGGCGGATTCATAGCGATCATCGGGGTGTTTGGCGAGGCATCGCAGGATGATTCGCTCGAACCGCTTGGAGAGTTCGGGGCGGCGCGCTCGGGGCGGTTCCGGGGCGGTCTCCACGTGCATCCGCGCCAGTTCGTACCAGTCGCGCGATCGGAACGGCAGGTCTCCGGTGACCGCCCGGTAGAGCGTGATGCCGAGTGAGTAGAGATCGGATCGGCCGTCGAGGGGGCGACCCTGAGCGTGTTCCGGCGAGATGTAGTGGGGTGTCCCGATCGTCATCATGGCTCCGGTAGCCGCCACATAGCCGCTCACCGCACGGGCGATACCAAAATCGGTCAGCACGGCGGTGTCGTCCGCGGTCAGGAGGATGTTGTCGGGCTTGATGTCCCGGTGAATGATCCCTTTGCCATGAGCGAAGGCCAGCGCCCCGGTCACCCCTTTGGCCACATTCACCACCCAGCCCTCAGGGAGAGCCGGCTCCCGCTCGACCCGGGCCGCGAGCGAGTCGGGGAAGAGGTCCATCGCGAAGTAGATCAGCCCTTCACTGCGACCGACCTCTTCGATCCGGACGATATTCGGGTGCTGCAGCTCCGCGGCGACCCTGGACTCCTGCTGGAACCGGGTCTCGAACGCCGGGTCGTTCCCATAGCGGGGCTTCAAGATCTTGAGGGCAAAGGCTTTACCATCAGTGCGCCGGGCGGCGAAGACCCAGGCGAAGCCGCCCTGACCGAGTTGGCGCTCGAGGATATAGGGGCCGACGGGCTGCCCTGGCGTAGGTGTTTCGGGAGTCACGAGGGGTTGCCTAACATGTTGTCCGGTGGTTACTTTGTAATGCTACGATCGAAAGCGTCTTCGAGTTGTGCCCGCGCAATTGAGGATACACCCAGAATGGTGTTTGACAAGCAGACCGTCGTCGCCAAGTACCGCCGCCATGATACGGACACCGGATCGGCCCGGCTCCAGGTGGCGCTGCTCACCGAGCGGATCAACTCCCTCACCGATCACTTCCGCACCCATCCCAAGGATCACCACGGGCGTCGTGGCCTCCTCAAGATGGTCGGCACTCGTCGGCGGTTGCTGACCTATCTCAAGCGAAGCGACCTGGTGACCTATCGGGCGCTCATCGACGACTTGGGGCTCCGACACTAATCGCAA
>JBGPJS010000310.1:0-5243 GCA_041485505.1 Gemmatimonadota bacterium
AGGGTGACGAAACCGGTCGCTCCCGCACTCTCACATCTTCAGCTAAGATAGACCTTTAGTGGAACGCGCCGGTGGCTGGTACATCTTACCGCCCGCCAGCCCGCCGGCCCGCCCTCAACCAGCGAGCACCCCATGCCCGACGCCCAGTGGCACGACCTCGGCCCCGTCGCAGAGCTGGCCAAGCGTTCGCTTCAGCAGATCGAGGTCGGCCGCACCAAGATCGCCCTCAGCTATGCCAACGGCGAATTCGGCGCCATCTCCGGGGTGTGCAACCATGTGGGCGGCCCACTGGGCGAGGGGAAGCTGGACGGCGAATACGTCGTCTGCCCGTGGCACAACTGGAAGTACCATCGGAGCGGCGGACAAGGCGAGCCGGGCTTCGAAGCGGAGACCGTCCCCCACTACGAGATCAAGATCGAGCAGGGCCGTCTGCTGGTGAACCTCGAGGCCTCGACCAAGCGCCACAAAGTACCGCACCAACCCCACTCCCTGGCCCGACCGATTGTCCACCTGCCTGGAACCATCCGCGTCGCGGGGATTTCTACCACCGCCATGGACGAGGCCTATCCCCGCGTTTCCACCTCCGAGGAATTGCTGAACGCGGCGCTGGACCATGCCACAACGAGCCTTGGCGCCGAGTCCAGGCTCATCCGGCTCAGTGAGCTCAAGTTCCGCCACTGCGAGGGCTATTACTCCAAGAGTGCGCAGGCGTGTACCTGGCCCTGTTCCATTACCCAGATGGATCCGGACGACCAGATGGACCGGGTCTATGAGGCGATTGTCCACTGGGCCGATGTCATCCTGCTGGCGACCCCGATCCGCTGGGGCGCGGCCAGCGCGCTGTATTACAAGATGGCCGAGCGGCTCAATTGCGTGCAGAACCAGGTCACCATCCGGGACCGGGTTCTCATCCGGAACAAGGTGGCGGGGTTCATCATCACGGGAGGGCAGGACAATGTGCAGGGCGTCGCCGGGCAACTGCTGACCTTCTTCGCGGAGCTCGGGTTCCTCTTTCCCCAATTCCCGTTCATCGCCCACTCCCGGGGCTGGTCGGCCGAGGACATGGAACGGAATGTGATCGATGTCCTCGAGAGCGCCGAGCTGCATGAGGGTGCCATGGCGCTGACGGAGCGGGCGGTCGAGATGGCGCGCCTGCTGGAGCACCGGGACCACGTGGTCGAGCAGGTCCCCCGCGGCGGGCGGAAGGCGCATCAGCTGGAAGTGGAGGAGGTGTAGTCGGGATTCAGGACTCGGGATTCAGGATTCAGGTGTCAGGCAACAGGCCGCAGGCGCTATGAACTATTGGTGGCCCGAAGGGCCACTTCATCGCGAGGCCCGTCCGCCAGGGCGGGCCGAGCGATTCCACCTCCACCACCAGTTCCCCAACCCGAGCAGCATCGTCATCCCGACGATGACCCCTTCGCGGCCGGTCATCCGCGTTGCGAGGAGGAGGGCGAAGAGAATCCCGGCGAAGGCGAGGGCCTCGCCCGCGGGTAACCGGAACAGCGCCGGCGACACTTCCTCTCCTTCCCGTCCTTCCCGTCCTTCCCGTCCTTCCCGTCCTTCCCGTCCTTCCCGCCTACGAAACACGATTAGCGCTCCACACACCAACCCATACGTGAACAATCGCGAGACCGCCGAGAGGGTCAGGTTCTGCAGAAAACTCCCGCTCGCGGCGAGGAGCCAGACCAGCACCGCGTAGCAGATGAGGGAGATGTGTGGGGTTCGGTATTTCGGGTGGACCGAGGCAAACACCGCCGGCAGGTCGCCCCGCTCTGCCATGGCGTAGGTGAGTCGAGGCACGTTGAGCGTGGCTCCCGCAAGGTATCCCCAAACGGAGATCAAGGCGCCGAGGGCCATCAGCCCGGCGCCCGCCGGGCCGCCGATCGCTCCCGCGGCCGCGGCCAGGGGTCTCGGCACCGAGGCCGGGGCCGGTAGCGCCGAGAGCACTACCACCTGCGCCAGGGTGTAAACCAGCGCGCAGATCCCGAGGGTCACAAAAAGGGCAAACGGTGCGTCGCGCCGCGGGTCCTTCGCTTCGGCGAGTGGCAGCAGCGCGGCCTCAAATCCTCCAAAGGCGAACATCAGAGGAAGCAGTGCATCCATCCAGGAGGCTGCTCCCGTCGTGACTCGCGCGGGGGTGACTCCGTGGCCCAAGAGCACCCACCCCGCACCCACCAGAACGAACAGTCCGAGGGGGACGAGTTTGGCCGCCGCGAAGACGCTGCTGACCCGCCCCCCCGCACTCACCCCACGATAGTTGACGGTGGCGAGCCCACCGATCAGCAACGCCAGCAGCACACGAGCGTAGAACGATGAGGTGGCTTGGGGCCAGAACTCGGCGAGGTAGATGACGAAGAGGTTGGCATTGGTGGCGGTGGCCGTGATGCGGGTGAGATAGGCCAGCCATCCCATCTGAATCCCGGCGAAGGGGCCGTAGGCGGTCCTGGCATAGAGGTAGGGGCCGCCGGCTTCGCCGAACCGCGAGGCTACCTCGGCGAAGCACCCGAGGATGATTCCTATGATCAGGGCGGCGATGAGCCAGGCCAAGGGGGCGAGCGCGCCGAGCTTGCCGGCGATGACCGAGGGAAGTCCGAAGACGCTGCTCCCGATCACGGAATTGATGACCAGCGCAACCAGGCTCCAGCGGCCGAGAGCGCGGATAAGAGTGCGATCGGTCATGGGGTGAAGTTAGGAGGAGGCACGAGGTAGCAGGTAGCAGGTAGCAGGTAGCAGTACCGGGGTAACCCTGTTGCCTGCTACCTCCTACCTGCAACCTGCTCAGGGAATCGGCCGCTCCCGATAGGGAAACCAGTAGCCTTTCCGCTCCATCACGTAATCGAGGTGGACGTGCTTCGGCTCCCGGAACGCGTCGAGCCCCTCCTCGCCCAGTTCTCTCCCCATCCCGCTCCAGCGCATGCCGCCGAAGGGAGCCGCGTCGTTGTCGGTGAGCGGATCGTTCACCCAGAAGGTCCCCGCTTTGATGTTCTCCATGGCGCGCAGGGCGGTCTCCAAGCTCCGGGTGTAGACGCTGGCGCCGAGGCCGAACTTCGAGTCGTTGGCCATGGCAATCGCTTCGTCGGCGCTCTTGGCTACGGTGATGGCGATGACCGGACCGAAGATCTCCTCCGTGGTCGGCAGGGAGCCGTGTTTCACCTTCGTGAGGATGGTCGGGGCCAGGAAATGGCCTTCGAGTCCGGTCGCTTTGACCCGAGTTCCGCCCAGGAGCACGCGGGCCCCTTCGCGAACCGACGCTGCGATTTGCCGCTCCACCCGCTCCAGGGCCTCCGCGGAGATCAGCGGGCCAATGTCGGTGGTCGGGTCCAGCGGATCGCCCAGGCTCAGGGTGCGCACATGTTTGTCGAGTCGATCGGTGAACTCGGCGCTGATGCTCTCAAGGACGTAGATCCGCTTGGACGAGGTGCAGACCTGGCCCGCATTGAGCAGCCGGGCCCATGCCACGGCCGGCACCGCCACATCGAGGTCCGCGTCCTCGAAGACAATGAAGGGATCGACGCTCCCCAGCTCGAGATTGAGCTTCTTCAGATTGGCGCCGGCGCGGGCGGCGATCCGGCGCCCGGCGTCCACCGAACCAGTGAAGGCGATCAGGTCGACTTTGGGATGGTCCACCAGCAGTTCACCGGTCTCGGGCCCTCCGGTGATCAGGTTGACCACGCCGGGCGGAAGGCCGTCATAACACTTCGCCAGGAGCAGATTGCAGAGCGGATTCTGATGCGGCGGTTTGCAGACCAGCGTGTTTCCCGCGGCCAGGGCCGGCGCCACCTTCCAGGCCATGAGCAGCAGCGGGAAATTGAAAGGGACGATCGCCGCGACAACCCCGTAGGGTTCCTTGATGGTGAAGTTGATCTGGTGCGGCGCCACCGGCGGGATCGAGTTGCCGTAGCTCCGGCGCCCCACCTCGGCATAGTACTCGAAGCAGGCCGCCACCCAGTCGATGCAATCCACCGACTCGATGAGCGGCTTGCCAGTCTCCAGCGTCATCAGCCGAGAGAGATCGCGCTCGTGCGCGCGGATCTTCGCCGCCACGTCGCGGAGCAACTTGGCCTTCTCCACTCCGGGTGTTTTCCACCAAGCCTGCTGGGCTCGGGCGGCTGCCTCGACGGCGGCGTTCACATCTTCGGCGCCGCACTCCGGCACCGTGCCGACCCGCTGAAGAGTGGCCGGGTTGGTGATCTCGCGCGTCTGGCGACTCTGGGAAGGAACCCACTGGCCGTTCAGGAGGAGGGGGGACACTTCGGTCATGGTGCGCATCGCCTCAGTTGAGATTGGGTTCCGTCATTGCGAGGCCCCGAAGGGGCCGAAGCAATCTTTCTCCCCTCCGCGCGCAACAGGGCGAGATTGCTTCGGGCGCCCCGCGACCGAGCGGTCCATGGGCGCGAATAGCGCCCCGACGACCGAAGGGAGTCCCTCTAGGGACCGCGAGGGAGTCCTTTAGGGCGCCCTCGCAATGACAGAAGGTTGATCCGCGCCTTGGGCAGAGCTTCCCTAGCAGCGGGCATCGCGGTAACGGTGCCAGGCCCACGCCACGATGAGCAGCATGGCGGCCATCACCAGGTAGGCCAGGCTCACCATGGGAGTCGCCCGGCCGTACCACCCCGCGAAGTCGAAGGCCGAAGCGCCCCCGCTGCTTTGCACCAGATATAGAAAGAACAGAAAGACCCCCGCGAACGCCTTGGGGCTTCCGGTCAGGAGACCCAGGGCGGTCGCGAGGCCGGCCGTGAAGAGTGCGCCCGCGAGCAGGGCCCCGGCAACCGAAGGCTGGGAGACCAGGAGGCGCAGCAGCGGAATCAACAGGAAGGCGAGCGTGACCAGCACCGAAGCCCCGAGCTTCCACCACAGGTACTGACGGCGAAGCATCGGTGTCGTGTGCAAGAGACCCAGAGTGCCGGCCGCCTGGTCGCGGGTAGGAATCTCAGGAAGTGCGAGGATCAGGACGTAGAACACCGCCGGAAGCAGTCCGGTCCGAAGCGTCGGCAGCGGCAGCAGGCATGCAGCTGCGATGACGACGACCAGCGCCAGGAGCGCCAGGGGCGAGAGCATGAACGTCAGGAGCGCGTCCGACCATACCTGCCCCGCGAAACCCCGTGGTCCTCGCGGGGCGCTCCCGAGCGCCGCCAGCGGACCCAGCGGGCGGGTCAGGAACTTGAGCATCGCGTTGACCCGAGGGAGCAAGGCCCCCCGCGAGCCATGCCGCGGCCCCCGGACCCGCGCCGGGTCGAACC
>JBGPJS010000311.1:0-5223 GCA_041485505.1 Gemmatimonadota bacterium
GGGTCGTCGGGCACGGTGGTGCGCCGCGCGATCCGGACCCCGGCGCCGGCCAGCGCCTGGCCCGCGAACGCCGCGTTGGTGTCCACGGTGAAGCCGAGCAGGAGCTCGGTGCCGATGGTGACGAGTTCGAGGTTCATACGGAAACTTACCCGGGGGAGAGGCGAAAGCCCCGCGACGCCGGGGCGCCGCGGGGCACAGGTACTACGTGCCGGTCAGCTTAGAAGATCCGCCAATACACTCCGGTTCCCAGATTCTTCAGACTCGCCTGACCGACGATCCACCCTCCCTGTGCAGAGATGCCCTGGATGCTGCTCGCGTTGCGGGAGTCACCCAAGCCGCCGAGGAAGATGACGTTGCCGGCCCCGTAAGGCGACAGTATCACCGCAGGTGTCCGGCGATTGCCGTTGGCACAGTCGTTCGCGACGATCCGGCCGCTTTCATCGACGTCGGCAGCAGAGGTGCAGCCTCCAGGGAGGCCGAATGGCCCGCTCCAGATGGAGCCGCTCCTGATCCAGTAGGCGGCGGCGGTAGAGTTCCCAGCGGTAGTGCCACCCACGGCCAGGGTGCCGGAGTTGTTGATTCCGTTCAGAAAGCTGCCCTGTGGACCGATCAGCGTAAGGGCCCAGGCACCGGGCCCGTTGGGGTCCCAGACCGCAGCCTGATTGTTCGCCCTGCCTACGGCGATACCTCCTGCCGTGATGCCGTTCAGCAGGTCGTCGGTGTTGGTCCCGCCAGGGAGAATCATCCTGGTCCAGCCGCTCCCGCTCGGGGTCCAGACACGCGGCTTCCGGTGAAGATTGCTTCCTGAGTAGCACCCGCCGTTCTCCACTCCGCCAATCAGCATCGCCGCACCGGTAGTCGGGTCCGAAGCGACGGCCCGGGCGGTGGCGATGCAAGAGGCCGGGTCCTTCGGCAAGAAGGCCTCGGTCCAGACTCCGCCGCTCAGTGTGAATATGTAGGCTTGCCCGTTGCTCGCGTTGATGGTGTTGCCGCCCACGACGGCGAATCCGTCTTCGCTGAGGTCCGAACCATGCCCGTTACCCCCCAGCGTGACCAGCCCTGACGCATCGCTGAAGTAGAACGCTCCCGGGACTCCGACGCGCCCGGTAATCTGACCGTTCGAGTTCACCCCGAAGGCGTTCTCCGTCCCGGAGATTGCCACCGCCTGGGTCACCTCGAAGAGGGCGTAACCGATGCCCTTCTTCCGGTCTTTATTGGTGACCGAAATATCGTACAAGTCGACCGTCGCATCCGCCGCGATGGTGATAGTCGCGATGACTTGCGAAGAGCTCACATACTGAGTCGAGATGACTTGGATCTTCGGTTCAGGTACCCCATTGCGCTCCCAGGCCACGACAGCCCCCGCGGTAAAGCCTGACCCGATGATGGTCACCTGCTTGCCGACATCGCCCTTGTGGCCGTAGGCAGGGTCTGCGCTGGTCACCGAGGGCCCACTCGCGGCCTTCGCGAAATTTGGAGCCACCCCCGGCTCGGCTGGTCCCGAACAGCTTGCGGTTATCAGCACACCTGCCACCATCAGCAGCGAAGCAACGAGATGACGGACCGAGGCATAGTTCATGGTTTACTCCCGCTGGAGACCACGGCGACGGGACGAATGCCGGTCACAACAGGTACGGATGCGGGCGCGCCGGATTGCGGGGGCTGTCCAAGACCCCCCTCGCCGGCGAGCACATACCCGGCCCAGTAGTAGGGATTCTGGAATCTCGAATCGGCCGCCATGGTGCGTTGGGTAGCCGCGAACGCCTCGGCAAGGGGCATCCGGCGAAGGTTGCGGTAGAAGTAGTCGGCAAACTGCCCGGCGCCCGAGTCCTCGATCCGCCACAGCGTGGTAATGACGTTGGCGGCACCGGCGGAAAGCACCGCCTGGGCCAAGGTCAGGTCACCGGTCCCCCGCACGGGATCATCCAGCCACTCCTGGCCGGCGCCGGTTTCACACCCGGAGAGGAATACCAGCGCACTGTGGATCGAGAGCCCCAGCAGTTCATGGATCTCGAGACGACCATCATTATCCGTCGCTCCGCCGGTCACCGCCGAGAGCTCGATCCGGGAAAACAGCGGGCTGCGGACGTTGAGCACGCCGTGGGTCGCAACGTGGACGATACCGCTCCTGCTGAGCGCCTCCCGGAGCGCCGCCTCCGTCGCCTGGGCACCTATGCGGGTCACCCGGCGCGGCGCGGAGGACCGGAACGCTTCGACCTCGGGTCCGGTCGCCGGAAGCTGATCGCTGCCGGCGAATGGGGCGAATCCGACTCCGCCGGCCTCCCAGTCGCTCACTGACGTCCGCCGGGACCGAAGCGCGGGCAGGGCGGCGGCGGCGGGGAGATTGATGACGCTGAAGTCCTGTGACAGGTAGTGCCCGCTCACTTCATCCAATAATCCCGCGAACGGCAACTGGCCGAGGATTCCGTGCGGGACAATTGTTAGGTGGCGGATCCCCTGCAGCACTCCGGCGACGAGGATGGGCTTGATCAGCGTCTTATGCAATTCCCTGGATGCCGAAAGTCCCCCTTCCCACCCGGCTCCGCTCTTCCCCCAGAGGTCGGTCAGCAGTCGCACGCGCTGCACCAAGGATTGCGAGGCGAGGTCGTTATCGAACACCCGAAGACTGTATTTCGTCACAACGAACGCCAGTAATCGACCGGGGATCAGCAGATACTCGATCAGCGCTTCGTCGGTCTGGAGAGCGCTTTGCACATCCTCCAGATGCACGGCACTGACTCCGAGAATCGCTGTGGAACGCGCGTTGCGCTGTTCCGCGCGGACCATGAAGGCCTCGTAGTCGCTGCGGGCCTGGGCCAGTTCCGCCGCGACCGGTGCGCCGGCCAGGTCTCCCGACCCGCCTCGCTCCCGAGGCCGGCTCCGCTCCGTTGCGCGAAGGCGCTGCACCAGCTCGTCGATCCGCTGAAGCAGTCGCTCTCCATCCGCCAGTTCGAGCGGAATGGCACCCGAGGTCACCGCGCTCCGGGCAGTCCCAAGATGTTCGAGGAGACCGCGGCTTCGCGCCGCGTCAGCCACTTGAAATGCTTCGTCCGAGCGACCGAGCCGGAGCAGGGTCACCACCAGGTCGCCGTACACGTCGGCCCGATCGGCGATGTAGGTGGAACGGAGTGCCTCCGAGGCTAGCCCTCCCCGGAGCCGGTCCACCGCGGCCACGGCACGGCTGCCCGCGGCGCGAGCGGAATCGAGGGCACCGAGGCGCGCGTGGGCGCGGGCGGCCAGGGCGTTGGCCATCCATTCGGCACCGAGGTCATCCGTCAGATCGGGGAGAGCCGAATGCAGTACCCGGAGCACTCGCCGCGGATCCTTGCCGAGGTCGGCGAGGTGCGCTTCAGTAAGTACCACTGCCATCCGTGCGCCGCGGGTATTCACCCGGTCGGCAATCGCGCGGCCTTCCTGAAGACGCGCTTCGGCTGATGCAGGTCCGGCCAGCCGGTATTCGACGTCCACGGCGAGGAGAAGATCGTCGAGCTGGTCGAGGGGTTCTCCCGATTCGGCGTGTCGCTTGAGTGCTTCCCTCAATCGCTCATCGGCCCGAGGCAGGTTGCCGAGACGAAAATTCGCGTCGGCACTCCCTCGAAGCACAGCGCCAAGATTCGCCTCGAGCCCGGCCCCGCGCATGCGGGCTTCCGCCTGGTCGTATGTGGAGAGTGCCTCACGGTGGTTGCCCAAGCGGAGGTGGACTCCTCCGATCAGGCGGAGCAGATCGGCCTCCTGCTCCTTGAGGCCAAGCCGGCGGCTGATGATCAGGGATGAGTCGAGAGCGGCGAGGGCGAGATCTTCCCGGCCGGTGAGTTCGTAGGCGGTGGCGAGCTGGCCAAGGGCGTTCTGCTCCCCGGCCGCATAGCCGTTCCGCTGATAGAGGGCCCGGGCAGTGTCGAGCCGCGCGATGGCGGGCACGGCGTTCCCCTCCCAAGTGTCCACCATCGCCTCATTGGCGAGACTGTTCGCCTCCAGCCGGAGATCGCCCAGAGTCCGGGCCAGCTCACGCTCCTTGCGGTGGCCTTCACGCCCTCGCGGCAGATCGCCGAGGTAGCCGTAGGCGAGGCCCAGGCCGCCCTGTGCCTTGGCGGCGCCGCGTATATCCCCGGCCTTCTCGGCCGCTTCAAGGGCCTGCTGGAAGAGACGCTTCGCGTCCTCGTTGCGGTCGGCGTCGAGGGCAGCCAGTCCGAGCGAGTGATAGGACAGCGACAACTCACCGCTCATCCCGAGCCTGTTCTTGAGTGCCAGGGCCTCTTCTCCCAGCCCCCGAGCCTCGCGCAGATCGCCGAGGCGCCCGGCGACCAGCCCGAGCCAGGTGAGCGCGCGGGCCTGGCCCGGTTCGTCGTGCGAGGCCTGGGTCGCCCGGAGGGCGAGGGTCCAGACGGCGCGGGAGGAGTCGTACTTCTCCGCGGTGTACAGCGATTCGCCCGCGGCGAGGAGTGAATCGCCCGAGGTCGGAGTACGCGAGGCTTTGTCACCTCCGGCGCGGTCGCCCCTGCCGCCGCAGGCCACGAGGCCCGCGAGCAGGACCGTGAGGAGCGGGTGCCGGAGAGGGCTCAAGGCCGTACTCGCAGGCGATTCGCTCCAGTGGATGCGGTGATGCCGTTGGAGATCCCGTCCACCCGCCAGAAGTAGAGACGGCCGGGAAGCAGGGTCACACTGTCGGGCAGTACGATCAGTGTATCCGGCGTCTCGGCGGTCCAGACCGGCTCGCCGCTTTCCGTGAGGACCATCACTAGATAGAGACTCGAGGCGGATCCGCGCCAGATCAGCGGTAGGCGGGTCCGCGGCATCGCCGAATCGGGGGAGGGAGAGACGATTTCCAGCCGGGTCCGCCCCTCACTGAAGTCGGGGGCGCGGACCGGCTCGCGTGGCCGAGAGGTGTCCATCAGGCCGGGACGGAAGAGGAGCAGCGCGGCGAGACCGGCTGCGAGCGCGCTACCAACTGCGAGTGGAAGCCATCGCCTTGCCCGGCGGCGGAGACCCGGTCGGGTCGCGGCCGGGTGGGCGGAGGCGCCATAGGAGTCGGCAATCCGGGCCACCGCCCGCCATTCGGCGCGGCACTCGGCACATGCGTCCAAATGGCGCTCGATCCGGAAACGGTCCTCCTCGGCTAGCTCGTGGTCCAATTGGCCCGCGAGCTCGGCCTCCGTCAGATGTTCGGTCGGGTTCACACCGGTCAGCGGGCCACCTCGCATTTCGACCACGACGCCCCCTTGTTCA
>JBGPJS010000312.1:0-5222 GCA_041485505.1 Gemmatimonadota bacterium
GCGACGTATTCCGGTTTCTTCTTCCGTCCCTCGATCTTGAGCGTCCCAATTCCCACCTCGGCGATGGCGTCGAGGTGCTCGCCCGCCGCCAGGTCCCGGGCCGAGATGAGATAGCCCCGATCAAGCTCGACGCCGGTCGCGGTATCGGTGAGGACGTAGTCCTTGCGACAGGACTGGGCGCAGGCACCGCGATTGGCGCTCCGCTCCGAGATCAACCCTGACATGTAGCACTGCCCGGAGTAGGAAATGCAGAGGGCGCCGTGAATGAAGGTCTCCAGGCGCAGCTCCGGGACCGCGGCTCGAATGGCGCGGAGGTCCTCGAGAGTATTCTCCCGCGCGATCACCACCCGCGCGACGCCCAACTCCTTGAGCACCCGGGCGCCGGCAGGGTCGTGCACCGTCATCTGGGTGGAGCCGTGGATCTCGAGTCCGGGGTAGACCCGCTGAATCAGCCGCACCGCACCCAGGTCCTGCACAATGGCCGCATCGATGCCGCGGTCGATGCACTGGCCCAGATGGAGCAACGCTTCCCGCAGCTCGGCGGGCTTCATGAGGACGTTGAAGGTGAGATAGATCCGGGCCCCGCGGGCGTGGGCCAGGCGGCAGGCCTGCTCCAGCTCGTCCAGGCTGAGCTGGGCCCCATCGTCCCGGGCATTGAACCGCTCGGCACCTAGATAGACACTGTCGGCGCCGTTGGCCAGGGCGGCACGGACGGCGTCCAGGCTGCCGGCGGGAGCGAGGAGCTCGGGGACGGGGCGGGGGCAGGGGCGGGGAGGGGACATGGGCTTCAATAATAGCGGCCGGGGCGCCCGGCCGGCCAATTTCACGGCTGCTTCAGGAAGGCTTCATGTGGGCGATGCTACTGTGATGCCGCAGTCCGCGATCAGGCAGTGAAGACGGTACCCAAGGGGTACCGCAGGGGGCTAGGCCAGCGGGGCCAGCCTCATGCGAGTCGCCAACAGCGACCGGCCTGATCGCCGGAGGAGCCGCCCGGGAGTGTGCCGGGAGGCTCCTTTTTCAATTTTCATCAGTGGTGGGACGAGAGGACCCATGGTGCGGGCGACCGATCGGGTTCAAACTACGGGGGCCAGACCAACCGGAGAGAGCATCTGAATCTGGAACTTCTCGGCGAGCGCCTAGAGGCCCCGTTCATTCGCATCATCGGTGAGACCGAGGACGGGTCCGGGTACCTGATCGCCCGATGGGTCTTCCTCCGGGCGCTCGGCGTGGTCTATCTGATCGCCTTTGCGTCACTCTGGGTCCAGGTCCAGGGTCTCATCGGGCCGGATGGCATTCTGCCCGCGAAGGATTGGCTGGACCTCCTTCGGCAGCACCTCGGCACCGAGCGCTACCGGCTGGTTCCCTCACTCTTCTGGCTGGGCGCCGGCTCTCGGGCGCTACACCTGGTCTCGGGGGCGGGGGTACTGGCGTCGATGCTCCTGGTGCTGGACCTCTGGCCGAGGGCGTGTCTCGTTGCGCTCTGGGGGCTGTATCTCTCGCTGGTGTCGGTGGGCCAGGACTTTCTGGCGTTTCAATGGGACGTGCTGCTGCTCGAGGCCGGATTCCTCGCGGTGTTCCTTTCCCCCGGGTACCTGCTGCCCCGACGTTCGACAGCATCGCCCAACCCGCTGGCGGTATTTCTGCTCTGGGGCCTGCTGTTCCGGCTGGTATTCGAATCGGGGGTGGTGAAGCTCACCAGCGGCGACCCGACCTGGCGCGATCTCACCGCGCTGGACTACCACTATTTTACCCAGCCGCTTCCCACCTGGACCGCTTGGTACTCCAATCTGCTCCCCTCCTCCCTCAAGCGGCTGCAGGTGGCCATCACTTTCCTGATCGAGTTGGGCGCTCCAGTCCTGCTATTCTGCGGGCGCCGAGCCCGACTGGCCGGCTGCGCCGCGATTGTTCTGCTGCAGATCCTGATTCTGGCCACTGGCAACTACACCTTCTTCAATCTGCTTGCCATCGCGCTCGCGCTGCTGCTGATCGACGATCGAATCTGGCGGCGCCTGATGCCTGAGACGATCCGGAGAATTGCCTCTCCAGTCCCCGCTACCCGGCGCCGGGCACCTCGGATCCTGGCCATGACCGCCGTGGGGGTGCCGTTGCTCCTGCTCCAGCTCGCCAGTTGTTGGGCCGCGGTGGTGCCGGGAGCATCGCTTCCCGGGGTGGTGGATGGCCTGCTCGGCTGGGTGGCGCCATTCCGGAGTCTCAACAGCTACGGTCTCTTCCGGGTCATGACCACGAAACGGGCGGAGATCGTTGTGGAAGGGAGTGACGACGGCAGTACCTGGCGGCCTTACGAGTTCCGTTACAAGCCGGGCGCCCTCGACCGCCGCCCGGGGTTCGTAGAGCCCCACCAACCTCGCCTGGACTGGCAGATGTGGTTTGCGGCGCTGGACCAGTTCGAGCGGACAAATTGGTTCCAGGCCTTTCTCCTTCGACTCCTGCAGGGCTCGCCGCCGGTACTGCAACTCCTCGCCACCAACCCATTCCCGGACCATCCACCGCGGTGGCTCCGCGCGACGCTATACGACTATCGGTTTACCGACCGGGCGGGGCGTCGGGCCACTGGGGAGTGGTGGACTCGCCGTGAACTGGGACCCTACAGCCCGGTGGTGCGCCTGGCTGACACTTCGGGGGCGCCGAATGCCCGCTAGTGAGCTTTGCACAAGCGGGCTCATCATTCTGTCATTGCGAGGGCCCGGCGCACGGCGCCCCGCCACGTTTTGTCATTTGCGAGGGCCCCGGCGCTCGCGCCGGGCCCGAAGCAATCCCCCACCGTCGATTTGAGCCGCGGTTGATGTTGCGGGGTCCTGGCTCCATGCCGGGCCGACGCTACTATTTCGTCTACCTGCTTACCAACGCGACCAGAAAGGTTCTCTACACCGGTGTCACCCGGGACCTGAGGCGGCGAGTGGCCCAGCATCGTGCCGGGGTCGGGGGTGGGTTTACCAGGCGCTATGGAGTTGGTCATCTGGTCTGGTTCGAGGTCCACGGGGATCCGGCACAGGCGATCCAACGGGAAAAGCAGCTCAAGGCCGGACCTCGTCGCCAGAAGCTCGCGCTGATCCAGGCAATGAACCCGGCCTGGCGAGATCTGTGGGAGGATCTGTGAGGGATTGCTTCGGGCCCGGCGCGAAGCGCCGGGGCCCTCGCAATGACGGAAGGGATGGGCGCGAAGCGCCGGGGCCCTCGCAATGACAGATAGGGTGGGGCGCGAAGCGCCGGGCCTACTCGCATGACAGAAGGGATGGGGCGCGAAGGGCCCGACGCCACCTGTCTCACCTTGCTGCAGGATGCGGGCACAGATTGCTTCGGGCCCGCCGCGAAGCGCCGGGGCCCTCGCAATGACAGAAGGGGTGGGGTGCTAATGCCCCGCGGCCTCGACTTTCTGGCGCAGCTCCTGGAGCCAGTTCTCGACCACCACCAGCTGACCGCCGCCCGGCGCCTGGTCCACCCCCGCCAACCGGGCCATCATGAACCGCTTGTCGTCCGGGCTCAGGTCGTAATACGGGACGGCGTTTGAGGGCCACAGCCGGCTCGACGGGTCAAACAGCTTACGGGGTTGTCCCGCCGAGAACGCCGGGGCGACTGTCACCGGCGCCACCATCATCTCGTTGTTCCCACTCTGGTAGAACAGTTCCTTCCCGCTGTGGGCCCACCGCGGTGCGATGCCACCGCCGGTCGAGATCTGCCAGCGCCCCTCCCCGGTCTTGGGGAACGGACGCACGTACACCTCTTGCTGTCCGGATTCGTCCGAAGCGTAGGCCAGCCACTTGCCGTCGGGCGACAAGGCGGCTCCGATCTCGCTGAACTGGCTGGTCAGGAGCGGGACCGGTGTGGTGTCGCGCCCGGGACGCATCGCGTAGACATCATTCCCCGCTGGGCTGAGAGTGCGGTATACCAGCCACTGCCCGTCGTGAGACACCAAGGCCTCGCGAATATCCAGTTTGGAGCGATACACCGGTGCCGCCGGGGCACTCCCGTCCGCCCGCTGGCTCCACACCGATGCCCGCCCGCTGTCCCGATCCGTGATATAGAGGACCGATTTGCCGTCCGGTGTCCAGGAGGGCCGCACGTTGGTGACCCCCTCGAAGGTGAGACGGGAGAACGGCCCCGAGGGGAGCTGCTTGATCCAGATGTCGGTGGACTTCTGGCCCAGGATATCGAGCGCCAGCCGGGAGCCATCGGGAGAGAGGGCCAGGGAGTAGTTGCTGGAAGGGTTGATGGCGAGCGGCGGGTTGAGACTCTGGGTGGATCCGTCGCGCCCAACCCAGACCACCTCGCCGATGCCGCCCCCGGCGTTGGCGCGCCCGGGGGCGTAGACCAGGGTGCCCTCGCGCGAAATCGCGATGTCGGCTGAGCCGAAGGGCTTGGTCATCACCCCTTCCAGCATCGGAGTCGCCGGCCCGGTGAGGGCCAGCCGGTCCTGGTCGAACGGGGCGGCCACGATAGCACCGTCCGCGCGGAGAACAACCAGGTACCCCGGGGCGACATAGCGGGCCATCAGGCCCTTGACCAGCACATGCCGTTGGCGGGACTTGAGATCGAGTGCCATGATCTCGAAATCCTCGGTACTCAGATTCCGGCGCGAGCGGAGCAGCAAGGCTTTCCCGTTGGGGAGGACCTCGGGCCAGGCCTGGCCCTGCTCCCGAAGTGCCGAGTCAAGTGGGGCCACTAACTCTGGAGTTCCACCGGTCGCGCGGACTCGGCTAAAGCCTGGGGGAGAGTCGAAGTAGATCCAGCCGTCAGTGCCCCACGCGACCCCCCCGGCGGAGCCTGGAGCCCCCTCCCAGAGGGTGACGGGAGGTCCGCCGGTTGCGGGCATGACCTTCAAGACGCTGTTGGCCCCGGTGGAGAAGCCGATCTGCCGACCGTCGGGTGAGAAAAACGGATTGAACGCCCCGGTGGTGCCGGTGAGAGGGGTGGCGTCGAGTCGGTCTCGTTCCCGGAGCCAGAGCTGCCCCGCGCTCTCTCCCGGCCCGAGGTAGACCATCCGGGCCCCATCGGGAGAGATGGCCACGTTCACGCCTAGCACGCCCTGCTGCATCGCCTGCGCGGCGGGGAGTCCCATGCTGTAGCGGATCACCGGGTGGATGGGCGCCGGACGGAGCCAGCCCCAGAGGGCGACAGCGATGGTGGCGACAAGGGCAGCGCCGAGAAGGGCGGGATGGCGGTAGGGCGGTACGGCGGGCCTCACCCCCGTTCCCCCTCTCCAC
>JBGPJS010000313.1:0-5219 GCA_041485505.1 Gemmatimonadota bacterium
CCGGAAAGTTCACGACTTCCTGACGGTGGGGGCGCCGGCACCGCTGCAGGAGGCCCTCGCGGTGGCCATGGAGACCTTTGACCGGGCTTTCTATGAGGCGCTGGCTCGCGACTACCGGGCCCGGCGCGAGGTGCTTCATGCGGCGCTCATCCAGGGTGGCTTCCGCTGCGTGGCGCCCCAGGGGGCGTACTACATCCTGGCGGACTTCTCCGCCCTTTCCGATCTTCCCGACACCGACTTCGCCCGCTGGTTAGCCAAGGAGCGTGGTGTCGCCCCGGTCCCCGGTTCCAGCTTCTTCAGCCGTCCGGAGATGGGGCGGAACCTGGTGCGGTTCGCGTTTTGTAAGACGGAAGATCTGCTGCGGGAGGCGGCGAAGCGATTGACCGCGTAAACGGTAAACAGTGAGCAGTAAACCGGCCCCGCACCGCCACCGGTCCACTGTTCACTGTTCACTGTTTACGCTCTTCAGAAAACGTATCTCACCGTCCCATACACCGACCTCGGTTGCGCCGGCACCACGAAACCGGCGGCCCGCACCTCCGGATAGATGTGGTTCAGGAGGTTCCGAATCCCAATCTGAAGGAGAGTCGTTCCGAGGCGGACCCCTCCGCTCAAGTGAATCAGGGCATAGCTCGGCAGTTCCACGCCGGGCTCGTCGAATGGCGTGTAGGCGCCGACCACGTTGGTGGCGAGCTGCGTATTCCAGATAGCGTCCGCCGGAGCCAGCTCGATCGCGGCGGAGCCGACGTGTCGCGCGGTGTTGAACACCCGGAATCCGCCGAGATTGGTAGCGGAGTCCGGTTGGAAGTCACGATATTTCGCGTCGTTGATGGTCCAGTTCGCCCGGAGTGTGAAAGGGCCGCCCAGCGGAGTCGCCAGATCGAATTCGATTCCTTGACGCCGGCTTCGGCCGCCACTCGACGTTACCAGACGCACCGGGTCGAATGACTGTTCATTGCTGACATCCATGCGGAACAGCGCCGCGCTGGCGTGCAGTCGTCCCTGGTCCAGTTTGAGTCCGCTCTCATAGGCCCACGCCGTGATAAAGGGAAGGGTGGGGTCCTCGATCACGCCGTCGCTTTGACGGAAGCCGCGGGAGACGTTCGCGTAGAGATCGACCGGAACCTTGGCGAGGTGGTAGAGGGCGCCCACCTTCGGCGAGAACACGCTCTTGGTGGCGCTCAGGGTGGTCCCTGCGCTGTCGGTCGATCGGGTCCCCAGAGCATCATATCGGCCGCCGAGGCTCACCCGAAAATGCCGTCCGAGGTTGTAGATGCTCTGCACGAAGACGCCCGCCGACGCCTGGCGGGCGACGACCAGGGTCTGCGCCGAATCCCGGAAGCGAAGGGTGGTGAACCAGTTCTGGTAATCCGAGTGATCCCACCGACTCTCCGCGCCGAGGGTCACTTCGACCCGGGGCAAGGACCAGGTGAGCGCGGTGGTCGCGCCGAAGCCGTATCGTTTGTCCTCTTCTTCCGTCTGGCTCCCCGTCCCTTCGCCTCCGCCGCCCTCGGGCGGCGTGGTCAGGTAGAGTTGCCAGCGGCCCTGCGTCGCGTAGGCCGTAGATCGCCAGAGCAGTTTGTTCCCGCCCGCGACCCGCAGGCTGACCCGTTCCTGGGCCCGGCGCTTGAAGCCGCCGTCGCTGAAGTTGGAGACCGTATCGAAGAGCCGGCGATTGAACTGATCCAGAGTGAGGAACCCGGGCGAATCCCATCCCGAGGCGTAGAGCTCGACTCCGGCATCGAGGGTGCTTGCCGGCGATAGCTGATGCACCACCCTGCCATGCGCCTGACCCAGTCGGAACTCGCTGTTGGGACGCCATCCGCCCTCCCGCTCGAAACGGATGCCGAATACGCCGCCATCGCTGTCGCGGTCATACCCGCTGATCAGAGCCGCCTCCAGCCGCCCGTACGCCCCTCCGGATAGCTCGCCGCGAGTCACACCGGCCCGCTCCAACGTGCGCACATTGACCACACCGGCGAGGGCGAAGTTACCATAAAGTGCGCTGGTCGGTCCCTTGAATACGTCGATCGAGCTTACCGACTGGGGAAAGAGCACGTTCCAGTCGTTGTAACCCTCGGCGTGGCCGTTGACCGGCTCGTTGATGGGGACCCCGTCGATCCAGAGCGCGAGATCGGTGGAGTGGTCGGAACTGAACCCCCGTACCGAGGCGTCCGAGGCGAACCCGGGTCCCTGGCCTTGATCGTGGACCTCGAGTCCAGCGGTCTGCCGGAGGAGTTCGTAGGGGTTCATGGCGGGTGCCCGCTGAATCACCGCGGGTGTAAGCTGCACCGCGCTGGAGGGCTCATCGCGCCGGGCAGGCGCCGCGGTAACGGTGATCTCCTGCAACCGCACCGGCCGTGGGAGGGAGTCGCCGTGCTCGTGGCGATGGGTGGTGTCGGGCGGGACGGGTTGTTGCGCGCTCAGCAGCGCCGGCAGGGTGGCCAGCGCCAGTACATACATACGGACGGACATGCGCACTCCAGGAGTGAGGAACGAGGGACGAAACGGTTCCGGTTCACGCCTGGAGTGCTGGGGGACCTATCGAGAAGGGCAGACGGTGGGAAAAGACTCCGGCACCCGGGAGGCCGGCCGTCCGTGAAACGCTGACCACGACCGTTCGGATCGTCGAGCTGGGAAGCACCACGCTCTGGGGCGGGCCGACCGGAGCGGAACAGGAGATCCAGCAGAGATCGCAACAGTCATCGGCCGAATGATGGTGCGACGGGCCGGAGGAGTGGTGATCGCCGTGATGGTCGGGCGCCGCCGGATGGAGCCCATGCACCACCATCGCCGGCGTGCTGAACGCCGTGCAGAAGATCAGGAGGGCGGAAGAGAGCGCGGACAGCAACGTCCGCCGGCGGCCGGTCATGGCCGGGAGAAATAGTAGTCGGCGAGGGCCGGGTCAAGTGGAAACCGTCCATTGCCTGGTGGCGTTACATCCCTGCCGACGTCTCACTCAACTGTCCCTCGAATCGACCAGGAGCTGCCCATGAGACCCTTCCAGACCCTCCGCCGGTTCAGCACGCTGATGCTGCTTGCCGGTACCGCGGCCGTCATGCCGCTCGCCGCCCAGAACGCCGACACCGCCATGATGAAACGCGACCAGATGAAGCATGATACGATGATGAAAGCCGACAAGATGATGGGGCACGAGATGATGGGCCCCCACGGCAGGTTCAGCGGCGGGAACGGCCATAAGACCAGCGGCAGCTACGAGGTCGCCACCGCCCAAGGCAAGCAGTGGGTCAAGTTGGGTGACGATTTCTCGCTCGACAACGCGCCCGACGCCTATGTCGTGATCAGCCCGACCGACAAGGGTGGAGATAAGAAGGCCCTCAATCTCGGCAAGCTCAAGAGCTTCAAGGGCGCTCAGGCCTACGAGGTGCCCAGCGCGACCGATCTGGCCGGATTCACCAAGGTGATCATCTACTGCAAGAAGTACAACGTGACCTTGGGTATCGCGGATCTGGCGGTGCCCGGTGAGATGATGCATAACTGACCTATGGCGGTACCTCGTAAGTCGGTGGAACAATCGGGCGGGCAGGGCGGTGATCCCGCCCGCCCGCCCGCACGCGTCCTCTCGCCCGATCGGGAGCGCTCGCTCCACCGGCGGCTGGTCGCGCGGGATGAACAGGCGCTGGTCGAACTCGTCGACGTCGCGACGCCGTGGCTCCTCGGCGTCACCCAGGCCATGCTGAGCGACCGCGACGAGTCCGAAGAGGTGGTGCAGGAAGTCTTCACGATCATCTGGAACCGGGTGGACCTGCTGGACCGTGAAGCCACCACGTTGATTCCGTGGCTGCTCCGGATTGCCCGCAATCGCGCCATCGATCGGCTCCGAGCCGGACGCCGGCGCCAGCGGAAGGTCCAGCGCCTGGAGTCCTCCGGCGGGCCGGAAGAAAGCTTCACCCCCGCGACCGAACCGGATGAGGCCGCCCGACCCGGTTGGCACGTCCACGAGTCGGTGCACGCCGCCCTGCGGGGATTACCGGAGGAGCAGCTCGCCGCGGTGCGGCTGGCCTACTTCCAGGGTCTTACCCAATCCGAAATCGCCGAGCGCCTCGGCATCCCGCTCGGCACGGTGAAGACGCGGCTCCGCCTTGCCTTCGATAAGCTCCGCGTTACCCTCGCTCCGATCAGGGACTGGGTCCTATGAACGCACACGACTGGTTCGTCGAGCACCGCGACACCTTCGTCATCCGCGGCCTCGAGCCCGAAGAGGAGAGAGTCTTCCTCGAACATCTGGCCGGCTGCGCCGAATGCCGGGATGAAATCACCCGTCTCGAGCGGGACCTGCGGTGGCTGCCGATGGGGGTGGAACCGACCGCCCCCCGGCCCGGCCTCAAGCGGCGACTGGTCGAAGGCGCGCTCGGGACCCGCGGGAGGCGGGTGCGTTGGGCTGTGCCGATCGCGGCGGCGGCGGCCCTGGCGCTGGCGGCCGGGACCTGGTGGACTGGACGGGCGCGGGAGCAGGTTCTTCAACAGCGAGTGGCACAGCTCCGTCAGCAGCTGGACGAGGTGCGGGACACCCTGTCGATCATCAGCGGTGCCGGGCGGGTTCTGCAGGCGAGCATCACGATGGACGGGCATCAGGGCGGGTTGATGATCTTCGCCGACACCAAGACTCACCGCTGGAACGTGGTGGTCCACGGTCTTCCGCCGGCCCATCCCGGTGAGGTCTATCAGTTCTGGTTTATCTGTTCCAATGGAATGGTGCGCGGGGTACAGATCCATCCCAATGAAGTCGCCCCGGCGTTCATGACGCTCGGTATGCCAAACGACGGTGGTGAGGTGATGGGTGCGGCGCTCACGGTCGAGGCGGCGTCGGGGCAGTCACCCGAGCCGAAGGGGAAGGAACTGGCGCATCTGATGTTGTGAGAAGGTGAGAGGCCTCTCCTCTGTCACTACTGCCGCACCATGCCCCAGGTGCCGGCGAAGTGGTAGGTGGTTCCCTGATAGACGTAGGTGCAGGTGGCGAGGCCGTTCAGTGTGTTGGGGTCGTTCTTGTCGAAGCTGCCATCGTAGTGACAGACGTTGGTGTTGAAGCTTACCGTCATGCCGGTGAGCTTCCCGGCGGTCACCGGGAACGGGGTCCCATCGGCCAGGGGTCCGGTGTAGCTGGTGTCCTTGGCCGCAATGTGGCAAAAGCCGGATTGTGACCCAGTGCCGGAGAAATCGGCGCCGGTTTGCATCAGGGTGAAGTCGCCGACGTGAAA
>JBGPJS010000314.1:0-5215 GCA_041485505.1 Gemmatimonadota bacterium
ACAAATGGTACAAGCGGACCCGGGGCAAGGAGTACGCAGACGCCCACCGGGTGTTCCGCATGGCGCCGCTCCATCATCACTTCGAGAAACTCGGCTGGGCGGAAACTACGGTGGTGACCCGCTTCTACATCCTCGGCATCTTCTGCGCCCTGGTGGCTCTGTCGACCCTCAAGGTCCGGTGAGCTTTGCCCGGTGGCGCGCCTCGGGGCGCGAGGTGGCCGTGGTAGGGCTGGCCCGCAGCGGAGTGGCGGCGGCGCGATTGCTGCTGCGGGAAGGAGTGCGGGTGTACGCGTCAGACCGGGAGGTGGACCCCGGCGGCGACGCCCAGGTCCAGGCCTTGAAGGCGGCCGGGGCGGAGGTCCAGCTCGGCGGGCATGATCTCGGCCGGATTGCGCAGGCGGCGGCGGTGATTGTTTCTCCGGGAGTACCGCCCGAGGCGCCACCGATTCGGGCCGCTACAGAGGCCGGGGTCGAAATCGTCTCTGAGATCGACCTGGGCCGCGAGGCGCTCCGCTCAGTCAAGCTGGCCGCGATCACCGGTACCAATGGGAAGACCACCGCCACCGCCCTCACCGCCCATCTGCTCCAGGCCGCGGGATTTCCGACGGTGGCCGCCGGAAACATCGGCCTCCCGCTCGCCGAGGTGGCGCTCCGGCCCTCGCTGCCGGAGTGGGTCGCGCTGGAGATCTCATCTTTCCAGCTGCACGACACCCATCATCTGGCCCCCGACATTGGGGTCCTGACCAACCTCGCGCCCGATCACCTCGATCGCTATCCCAGCCTTGAGGCGTACTACGCCGACAAGGCCCGGCTCTTTCATGATCCCAAGCCCCATTCGGCCTGGGTGACCAACGCGAATGATGATGCGGTCCAGGCCATGGTCGCGGGGGTACCGGGCCGGCGGCTGGGATTTTCGATCCGAGCCCGGAGCGATGCCTGGTACGATCGCGCCGGCCGGAGGCTGATGCTGGGAGAGCACGCGGTGCTTGCGCGCAGCGAGCTGCAGCTCCTCGGCGATCACAACGTCGCCAATGCCCTGGCCACGATCCTGGTGGCGGCGACCGCCGAAGCGTCGCTGGCCCGCGTGGCGGACGGATTGCGGAGTTTCCGGGCCCTCCCGCACCGGCTGGAGCCGGTGCGGGAGGTGGCCGGGGTGCTCTGGATCAACGACTCCAAGGCCACCAATATCGCCTCCACCGCCGTGGCGCTCGAGGCGCTGGAACGGCCCTACGTGCTCCTGCTCGGCGGGCGCCATAAGGGCGAGCCCTACACCAGCCTGGCGGACCGGATGGGTGGACGCTGCCGGACAGTGATCGCGTACGGGGAATCGAAGGAGATCATTCTCCACGACCTCGCGGGGCGAGTTCCTCTGGTCACCGGTGGCAGCTTCGGAGACGTACTGGGCCGAGCCCGGCACCTGGCGCAACCAGGTGATGCCGTCCTGCTCTCTCCCGCCTGCTCCAGCTACGACATGTTCCGCAACTACGAAGACCGGGGCGCTCAGTTCCGCGCCGCCGTGGAGGCCATCTGAGGACGTCGGCGGTCCGTCACCCGGGGGAATTCCGCTGGGAGACCCGTTTGCTCGCGGTGGTGACCGCGACACTCACGGTCTTCGGCATCGCGACGACCTACGGCGCCTCGAGTCTAACCCTCACCCACGCCCAGGACGTGGTGGGCGCTGACTTCGCGCTTAAGCAGCTCGCAGGCGCCATCGCGGGGGGACTCCTCCTGCTGGTGGCCGCCCGGGTCGACTATCGCCGGTGGCGCGCGCTGGCATGGCCGCTCCTAGTCGGAACCATCGCGCTCCTGCTGATTCCGCTCATGCCGTTCACTCATGGGATCGCGCCGACGCTCAACGGCGCCCGACGCTGGGTCCACCTCGGGCCGATCAACCTGCAGCCCTCCGAGCTCGCCCGGGTGGTGGTGGCGATCTGGTGCGCCATGCTCGCCGCCAAGAAGGGGGAGCAGGTCCGGCAATTCAGGATGGGGATCGTTCCCTTCCTGCTCGTTCTGGGCCTGATTTCCCTGCTGATCCTGCTGGAACCCAACATGTCCATGGCGCTTCTGGTTGGCCTCATCGGGAGCCTGGTCCTCTTCAGCGCCGGGGCCAAGATCGGACACTTCATTCTGCTCGGTATGGTGGCGGTACCGCTGGCACTCTACGAGCTGCAGACCCGCGGGTACCGGATCGAGCGGATAAAGGACTTTCTCGAGGCAGGCAACGGCCGGGGCGACACGATGAGCCAGATCCACCAGTCCCTGGTGGGCATCGGCTCGGGCGGGTTCTTGGGCGCCGGCTTCGGCCACGGACAGCAGAAACTGGGCTATCTGCCGTATGCCTATTCGGATTTTCTCTTCAGCACGATCGGCGAGGAGTGGGGCTTCATCGGCATCGTGGTGCTGGTGCTTCTCTTCACGCTGTTCTGCTGGGTCGGGTTCCGGATTGCCCGGACGGCGGAAGACCCCTTCGGGCAGTACCTCGCGACCGGGCTCACCGCGGCGGTCGGTGTCACCGCGTTCCTGCACATGGCGGTTTCGCTGGGCCTCATGCCGACGACCGGTCTCACTCTCCCCTTTATGTCCTATGGCCGGTCCAGCCTGATCATCTCGCTGCTGGGAACGGGGATTCTGATCAACATCGGAAGGATGCGGGGGAAGCCGGCGCCCAGAGATGGGCGGACCGGCGGACCGGCGGAACGGCGGAAGGAATCGTGACCGCCGTCCCGGCGTCCCGCCGTCCCGTCGTCCTCATCGCGGGCGGCGGCACCGGCGGCCACCTCATGCCCGCGCTGGCGATCGCGGAGGCGCTCCGCCAGCGGCGCGCCGACCTGGAACCGGTCATCGTGGGGGCGGAACGCGGAGTCGAGGCCCGACTCCTTCCCACCCGGGACTTCCGCTTTCATCTCCTTGCCGCGGAGCCGATCTACCGACAGCAATGGTGGAAGAACATTCGATGGCCGGTGATTGCATGGCGGCTGCTGGGACAGGTCCGCCGAGTGTTCGACACCGAGCAGCCGATCGCGGTGCTGGGAACGGGAGGCTATGCCTCCGCGCCCGTCGTCTGGGCCGCCGGTCGACGGGGAATTCCGACCGCCATCCAGGAGCAAAACGCCTTTCCCGGCCTCGCCACCCGGTGGCTCAGTCGGCAGGTGCGCCACATCTACCTCGGCCTGCCGGAAGCTCGGACCCGGCTCCAGGTGGGACCTGAGACGGACGTCTTTGATACCGGCAACCCGATCGCGCCGCCGGATCCGGCGATCCGTCGTGCGGCGGTTCGGCGGTTCGGGTTGGAGGGCGACCCGAGAGCGGTGCCCGTGCTGCTCATCACCGGAGGGAGTCAGGGTTCCCTTGCCATCAACCGGACCATCGGCGAGTGGCTGGATGCCGGAGGAGGCCAAGGAATGACCGTCCTTTGGGCCACCGGGCGGGGGTCATATGCCGAGTTTTCGCGCCACAATCGACCACCGGTGGTGCAAGTCTTCGATTTCCTCGATCCCATGGCAGATGGCTACTCGGTGGCGGACCTGGTGGTGGCTCGGGCCGGGATGATGACCGGTGCCGAGCTGTGCGCCTGGGGGCTTCCGAGCATTCTGATCCCGCTCCCGACGGCCGCGGCCGACCACCAGACCTGGAATGCTCGAGCGCTGGCCCAGGCCGGGGCCGCGCGTGTGCTCCTCCAGAGTGAACTCAGTGCCGAGAGCTTTGGGCAGGCGGTTGGCGACCTCTTCAACGATCGTAACGCCCTCCATGCCATGGCCGCCGCCGCCCGCGGACGTGGAAAACCGGCCGCCGCGACCGAGATCGTGTCGCATCTCCTGGCACTTCTGGGTTGAACCAAGTCTTTCGCAACTGCTGGAAGGATCTTACATTAGCTATCCACGATGGATCTGTTCGACCCTTCGAATTCCCGTCCCGTCCATTTCATGGGAATCGGCGGTGCAGGGATGAGTGCCTTGGCGCTCATCGCGCGCCGCCGGGGCGTAGCGGTGACCGGCTGCGACCCCGATCCGAGCGGGGCCGCGGATGTCGCGGCCCTTGGCGCTCGGGTATGGCAGGGACACGATCCGACGCACGTCAGCGGGACCCGAGCGGTCGTGGTAACGGCAGCAGTCCAGACCGATCACCCTGAACTGGTCCGAGCCCGTGAGCTTGGCATTCCGGTGGTGCCACGGAAGCAGGCGCTGGCTCAGCTGGTGGCTGATGGGGACGTGGTGGGCATCAGCGGAACCCACGGCAAGTCCACCACTACCGTCATGACCACCGAGGCGCTAGCGGCGGCCGGGCTGGCCCCGACCGGTATCGCCGGCGGTCGGGTCAACGAGTGGGGCGGCAACGCGAGAATGGCAGGCGACCGGCTCTTCGTGGTTGAGAGTGACGAGTATGACCAGGCGTTTCTCGAGCTCCAGCCCCGGATCGCGGTGGTCAACAATGTTGAAGCCGACCACATGGAATGCTATGGGACCCTCGATGCGTTGGAATCCGCCTTCGTCAACTTCGCCAATCGGGCCGAACGGGTCCTCATCGGCGGGGATGACGCCGGTGCGCAGCGGGTGGCCGCCAGACTCACCTCCAAGGTCTGGCGGTTTGGTTTTGGGGACGTGGAACTGAAGATCAGCGCGGTGAGGCAGTTGCCCGCCGGCAGCCGGGCAACGGTGACGCTGCCCGACGGCCGGCAGGTGACTCTCCAGCTCCGGGTCCCCGGCCTCCACAACCTGCGCAACGCGACCGCGGCACTCGGCACCGTCTTCGCCCTGGAGGGTGCGTTGGAGCCGGCGCTGGAGGCGCTCGCGCGGTATGGGGGGTTGGGGCGCCGGTTCGAGCGTCTCGGTGAATTCCGCGGGGTGGAGCTGGTGGACGATTATGCCCATCATCCCACCGAGCTGATCGCGACCCTCGCGGCGGCCCGGCAGGCGTTTCCAAGCCGGCGGATGGTCGCCGTCTTCCAGCCCCACCTCTACTCCCGAACCGCGCTGCACGGGGAGGCCATGGGGAAGGCGCTGGCGGCAGCCGATCTGGTGATCGTCACCGAAATCTACGGCGCCAGGGAGCAACCGCTGCCCGGAGTCAGCGGACGGCAAGTGGCCCAGGCGGCGGAGCGCTGCGGCGCGGTCACCATCTTCGAACCCGATCGTGCCAACATTACCCGGCGGGTCTTCGAGGCGATCAGAAGTGGCGACCTGGTGCTGACGCTGGGGGCCGGGGACATCACTCGGGT
>JBGPJS010000315.1:0-5214 GCA_041485505.1 Gemmatimonadota bacterium
CTCCCTGGCCTATTCGGTGCTGACCGAGAACCAGAAGAAGCGGTTCGAGACCGAGGACGAGCTGGACTTCTCCTTCGGCATCCAGAACCTGGCCCGCTTCCGCGGCAATGTCTTCAAGCAACGCGGATGCGTGGCGATGGTCATCCGGATGATCCCGTTCAACGTCCGGACCTTCCAGGACCTGGGGCTGCCGCCGGTGGTGGCCAAGCTGGCGGAAAAGCCCCGCGGGCTGGTGCTGGTAACGGGACCCACCGGCTCCGGCAAATCCACCACCCTGGCCGCGATGCTGGACAAGGTCAACAAGGAGCGCAAGGGGCACATCATCACGGTGGAGGACCCGATCGAGTTCATCCATCGGCACCAGAGCTGTATCATCAACCAGCGTGAGGTGGGCACCGACACCAAGAGCTTTTCCAACGCGCTGAAGTACGCCCTGCGGGAAGATCCCGATGTCATCCTGGTCGGCGAAATGCGGGATCTGGAGACGATCCAGGCCTGCATCACGATCGCCGAAACCGGCCACCTGGCCTTCGCGACCCTGCACACCAACTCGGCGGCGGAATCCATCAACCGTATCATCGACGTCTTCCCCGCCAACCAGCAGACCCAGGTGCGGGCCCAACTGGCCTTTGTGCTGGAGGGGGTCATCACCCAGACCCTGCTGCAGAAGGCCAAGGGGCGGGGCCGTGCCATGGCCTGCGAGATCATGATTTGCACCCCCGCCATCCGGGCCCTGATCCGGGACGACAAGGTGCACCAGATTTATTCAGCCCTGCAGTCCGGCAAGAAGCACGGGATGCAGACCCTCAACGATGCGCTGTACCAGCTCTACGTGAACCGGGAAGTGGTCCAGGAGGAATGCCTCCGGGCCTCGAGTGATCCGAACGAGTTCCTCCGGATGTGCGGGGACACTCCGATGGAGGAGCAGGAAATGGGCGAAGTGCAAAAGGGTCGGCCCGCGGCCCGCCGCTAACGCCAGGGAGAATCCGTCATGCCGCTTTTCGAGTACACCGCGCGTAACGCCTCCACCGGGCAGATCATGAAGGGCACGCTCGACGCCCCGACCCGGGACGAGGTCGTCAAGCACATCAAGCAGAACAAGATGATGATGGTCTCCATCCGAGAGGCCCCCAAGCAGATCAAGCTGCCGGGCCTCGGCAAGAAGGGGATCAGGACCCGCGACATCGTCATCTTCACCCGGCAGTTCGCCACCATGATCAACGCCGGTCTCCCGCTGGTCCAGTCGCTCGACATCCTGGCCAAGCAGACCGAGAACAAGAGCCTGGCCGATGTCACCCGGAGTGTGGTCTACGATGTCGAGAGCGGCCATACCCTGGCCGATGCCTTCTCCAAACATCCCAAGGCTTTCACCGATCTCTACGTCAACATGGTGGCCGCAGGCGAGGCCGGTGGTATCCTGGACACGATCCTGATGCGCCTGGCCACCTTTCTCGAAAAGAGCGACGCCCTGATCCGCAAGGTGAAAGGTGCCATGATCTACCCGGCGGTGATCTTCTCGGTCGCGGCCATCGCGGTGTCGGTGCTGCTCATTTTCGTGATCCCGACCTTCCAGAACATGTTCGCGTCGGTGAACCTCGAGCTGCCCCTCCCCACCCGCATCGTGATCGGCGCCTCTAATCTGCTCATTCACTACTGGTGGGTACTGGTCGGGGTCGTCATCCTGGCGGTGTTCGGCATTAAGCAGTACTACGCCACCCCCGATGGACGGAAGAAGATCGATCAGCTGATGCTCAAGGCCCCGGTGCTGGGCGATCTGCTCCGGAAATCCGCCGTCTCCCGGTTCACTCGAACCCTCGGAACCCTGATCTCCTCCGGGGTCTCGATCCTTGACGGCCTCGAGATCACCGCCAAGACCGCAGGCAACCGGGTCATTCACGACGCGGTCATGGAGTCCCGCCAGTCGATCGCCGGCGGCGAGACCATCGCGGCTCCGCTGGAGAAGTCCAAGGTCTTCCCACCGATGGTGATCTCGATGATCGCCGTCGGCGAGCAGACCGGTGGCCTGGACGAAATGCTCTCCAAGATCGCGGACTTCTACGACGAGGAAGTCGACGTCGCGGTCAGCGCCCTGCTCTCACTCATGGAGCCGATCATGATTGTGGTGCTCGGCGTCATCGTGGGCGGCATGGTCGTGGCAATGTACCTGCCGATCTTCGATATGGTGAACGCGGTGCAATGAAAGCGGCGGGTCCGCGTAGGGCGCGGACCCGCCGTTCAGGGTTGGGGGCGCACCGGCGCCCCGCGCAGCGGGACGGGACCCTCGGGCTCCGTCCCGTTCGTCCTTTCAGATCGGTCACCTGGCGAATGTTCCAGCCGCATGAAACGCCGGTGTCGCACCCTGAAACCGACCTCTTCATCGCGTCGTATCACCCTCCAAGTCCTAGCCTCGCCTTCATGCGGAATTTCGGAGGTCTCTATGCAACATCTCGGAGCCAAGATCGGGCTCGGCGCCTTGGGTGTCTTCCTCGGTGGAATGGTCCTCGTCAACACCGGACGCGAGGTGAAGGACGCCGTGGCTCAGGCGGTACACCGATCGGTTACGAAGGCCAGCACTCCCGCGACAGTCGACCTCGACAAACTCCATCGCGAATTCCCCTTCCGCCTTGCCGGCGAACGGCTCGGGACCGTGACTCGGCTCGACCTGCGTCGCGCCAAGCGGGGTGAGCCTCTCTCAGCCCAGATGGTCGTCGCGCTTGATCAGGAGCGGTCGAGCCGGCAGCTCCGCCACTGCGATCTCGTGCCTACCGATGACGATGACCTCGGCCTGGACAAGGGCTTCCGCTGCTCGCGCTCCGATGAGCACGATCTTGCGGAGATCGGCTCCATTCGATTCGACCCGACCGATCTGGTCCGGCATCTCTTCGTGCCACAGGCACGGCTCGAGGACCTGAGCCGAGGAGGCCCCTTCCAGGTGTCCGCTGATCTGGGAGACGGGGTGAAGCTACGCGGTGAGGGCGATGAGGGGGGCCGGTTCAACCTGCGGGCCGATTCAGCCGGTGCGAGCATCCGGGTCGACGGGGACGATGGTGAATCAATCCTGAGGCTCTTGGCCGATTCCACCGGCGCCCTGATCCGGATCCGGGACCGTAACGGGAAGGAGATCTTCCATCTCCGGGCCAGCGACCGCGGAGTATCGATCAGTTCGGACAAGAGCCCCGGAGACCAGTGAGTTCGGCTGACCCCAGGTCCCCGTGAGGAGTCCCTCGCGGGACAACCACCTGCTCTCGGAGCCACCCCGATCGCCCCGCCTGTGCATGTGACAGGCGGGGCGATTGGCGTTCGGGCCCCCCAAGCCATGCTTTCTGGTCCAGGCATCTCGTCCGTGGTCGCCTCTGAAGGGTCATTCATCCCAAGCGAGTCTCTTGCCGAACGCCACGAAATTCCGTCCAGCCTGCTTGACCTGCATCACGCACTGATTGCCTGATTACTTGACTCCCAAGACATGCCAAATGTCTGTGATCTAAGACATTTTCTACCAATATGTTAACAGTCAGTTACTGGTATTTGTGCTGTCGAGGTTATGATCACCAATTGATACGTCGTTTCAGCCTCGATTTGGCACACCTTCTGCCACTTCGCTGGGCGTAAGGAAGCCGGTTCCTCCCGCCGATACTGGCTGGGACACCTCCACCTCACGAGGATGAACACACCGGTATGCGGCTTGGCATCTTCAGATTCTCACTCGCCCTCCTGGTCGTGTTCGGTGCGTCTGCCGGCACCGTCAGGGCTGCCGGTGCTCCCGAGCCGTTCTATTGGACTCCGGAGACCGACCGGGTAGAGGGAGCCTTTGGCCGCAATCTGTATGTCTCCCTCGCTTCAGTGATCCCCGATAGTGTACTCGACACCCGCGAGCGGACCCAGATGGCCTGGGAACTGGCCGACCTGTTCCGTTGGCAGTCGGACTTCAGCCACGATTTCCGGATGGGGGATCACTTCGCGATCGTCTTCGAGCGGCTCCGCTCGCAGTTCGGCGAAGTTCGCTTCGGTCGGGTGCTGGCCGCCGATCTGGTGGTCGGTGGCAAGCCGCTTACTGCATTCGAGTTCGACGATCCCGAAGGGAAGACCGCCTACTACGACGAACAGGGCAACTCGATGCGGCGCAGTTTTCTCCGGGTGCCGGTCGAATTCAAAAGGATTTCGTCCGGCTTCGGAATGCGGTTCCACCCGATCCTTGCCAAGTGGCGGGGACACGAAGGAATCGACTACGCCGCCGCCCCAGGCTCGCCCGTTATGGCGGTTGCGGACGGGGTGGTGCTTCGGGCCGGGTGGTTCGGCGGTTACGGCCGGCTGGTGGAGATTCAGCACGCCGGCGGAGTGACGACCCGATACGGCCATCTTAAGAGCTTCCCCCGCGGCATTCGACCCGGCCAGCACGTTGGCCAGGGCGATTGCATCGGGTATGTAGGCGCCACCGGTCTCGCGACGGGACCCCACCTCCATTTCGAATTCCGGATCCACAACGTGGCAACCGATCCTCGGCTGGTGCAGGAAGAGGACGCCCAGGCCGCACCAGTGACTGATTCGCTTGGGTTCGGGCAGGAGGTCGCGCGCCTCCGGGCCTTACTGGACACCAGGGCGTTGGTGTTAGCCAGCCGCAGCAGTTAAGGCGCGCCGGAGCCGTCTCCCCCCCCGCCCCGCCCCTGCCGTCCGCCTGCAAGCAAACGGGTCGCAATTCTTCCATCAGGACTCTTCCGACTCCCCACCGCAACATTCGAGTGCCTCGAACCCTTCACAGGTGGCGCCAAGGTTTTCAGGGCAACGCCTCCCACCACGCGCCAACCGATTGACGCTCAGCGGTTTAACATGTAACCTTACCGTTCGGCGTCCAGTCGCCGGTCGTTTCCCCCTGTAGGATGGAGTCTCACAGCCATGACTATGAAGTACCAGCGTCTCACCGAGCCCCTGGTCCGCGCGAACGGCGCCTTCCGTACCGCGACCTGGGACGAGGCCCTCGACCGTGCGGCGGCGGGCTTCCGCCGGACCATCGATCAGCACGGGGGCGACGCCACCGGGATTTTCAGCTGCTCCAAGGCCAGCAACGAGATGAACTTCCTCGCGCAGAAGCTGAGCCGGTTGGGCTTCAGAACCCATAACGTCGATAGCTGCAACCGAACGTGACACGCGCCTAGCGTCGTCGGTCTGGCGACGGTATTCGGTGCCGGTGGGGGTACCAACTCCTACCGTGAAGCGGAA
>JBGPJS010000316.1:0-5203 GCA_041485505.1 Gemmatimonadota bacterium
ACGCCGTCGGCCCGTTCGAGCAATGCCGTCAGCGGCGCTGAAGGCGGTTGGTCGAACGACTGCGCCAGGGTTTGAAGATCGGGTTCCGCCAGCACCAGTGCCGCCACGGTGGCCGCGGGTGCCACCGCATGGACCAGCCCGGCCCCGGCACCAAAGGCGGCCCGCGCCGCGAGTCGAACCGCGCCAGTCATTCCGGCATCCCCGCCCACCACGGCGACCCGGCCCCGCTCTCCCTTGTGGTCCGCGGCATGGAGTCGCGGCAACAGTTCGGCGGCGTCGAAATCGGTGAAGAGCAGAGACCATGCAGGATCCGGGGGCGGCAGACCGATGTCCACTACGACCAGTTCGCCGACCTCGTCCCGGGCCAGCAGATGTCCCCGCCGGAGTGCTCCGAACGTGATGGTGAGAGTGGCGTGCACCGCCGTCCCGTGTGACACGCCGTTGAGGAGGTCCACGCCAGTGGGTCCGTCAAGCGCCACGGTGGGGAGGCCAAGGTCGTTCATCCGCTCGACCACGGCCGCGGCGGCGGGCCGGGGAGCGCCCCGGGCACCGGTACCGAGGATCGCATCAACCAGCAGTGCCGCGCCGGGCCAGGGGCCGTCCGGCGCCACCGACCGGACGCCTTCGGTGCGGGCCCGCTCCGCCATGGCGCGAGCCAAGGACGAGCCCTCACCCGGAAGCGGGGCGACCCACACCGGGACGTCGAAGCGATGCAACGCGCGGGCGACCACCCAGCCGTCCCCACCGTTGTTTCCGGGCCCGGCCACGATGAGCACACCCAGCCGGAGTTGTTCCGGAAAGCGGGCGGCAATGACTTGAGCGGTCGCACGCCCGGCGTTCTCCATGAGGGTGGCCGAGTCGATGCCCGCCGCTTCGGCGCGACGATCCCAGTCGTTGGCCTGGTCAGGGGTGAGAACGGGAATGGTGGGCATGCTGGCGTGAACAGTAAACGGTAAACAGTGAACAGGTGGTGGTCGGGTGGGGCCTGTTTACGGTTTACTGTTCACCATTGGCCTACTTATGAGACGGCCCGATGGTTCGACCGATGCTGATCTCGCCATTGTCGATGCGGAGATTGAACCCGCACTCGGGATTGGTGCAGACCCAGGCCTTGTAGGTGATTGGCGCGCCTTCGCGGCCGTAATCGGAGAGGGGGATCAGCAATCCATGGTTGCATTTCTGGCAGGCCGGCCAATCTCTGGTTTCCATACACCCTCCCCCATGGTAGGGGATCCCCGATTCAGGATCCCGAAACCCCTTCCCAATCATATGGCTGATTGAAGGCCTTCTCGAACTGGTACACGTCCGCGAAGTCCTCTTCCCGATCGCCCGGCTGAGTCATGAGGAGCCCGACACCCACGAGAGTAAAGACGATGTGGCCGAAGTCGTCGGTCCGGCGGATGCCCCAGTAGTCCAGCACCTCCGCGGCAAGCAGGCCGAAACGCTGCCGGGCGAAATCCCGGCAGGCCCAGGCCAGCTCGGCTCCGGTGATGTGGCGGCGGGCTGGGAGCGACGCCTGCAGAAACTCGATAGCCGCCAGCACGAACAGGTATGCCCGTTCATGATAGCGGCCTTCGCGCTCGCGGATCCGGGCGAGGACGTCATCGGCAAATTGCAGGTCGTTCATGGGTTCCGGACGGAAGGACAGACCATAGTAGCGAAGCTAGGCCTCCCTTGCGGATGGGTCAAGCGCTTGTGGACGCTTGATAGAGCGGGAAGGCTCCCGCGAGCTGGCCCACCTCGTGCTTCACCCGGGTGATGGTCGCATCATCCCGCTTGGTGAGCACGTCGTCAATCAACTGGGCAATCTGGCGGAACTCCACCTTCCCCATGCCGCGCGTCGTGAGCGCCGGGGTCCCGAGCCTGATACCACTGGTCACGAACGGCGACTGGGGATCGTCCGGGATGGTGTTCTTGTTCACCGTGATGTCGGCACGGCCCAGGAGGGCTTCCGCCTCCTTACCGGTAAGAGCCTTGGGCCTGAGGTCGACCAGCATCAGGTGGGTGTCGGTCCCACCGGAGACGATCGCGAAACCCCGCTCGATCAACGCCTCGGCCAGGGCCTTCGCATTTTCGACCACCTGCTGGGAATACCGCTTGAAGTCCGGAGTGAGCGCCTCGCCGAAAGCCACCGCCTTGGCCGCGATCATGTGTTCGAGGGGACCGCCCTGAGTCCCCGGGAAGACCGACTTGTTGACCGCCTGGGCCAGCTCCTGGATGCAGAGGATGAGCCCGGCTCGCGGACCCCGCAGTGTCTTGTGCGTGGTGCTGGTAACGACCTGCGCATGGGGAACCGGCGAGGGGTGCACCCCGCCGGCCACCAGCCCGGCGAAATGCGCCATGTCCACCAGGAGATAGCCCCCAACTTCATCGGCAATGGAGCGGAACACCGCGAAATCGATGATCCGGGCATAGGCACTGCCACCGGCGATGAGGATCTTGGGCCGTTCGCGGCGCGCCATGTCTCGCACCTGGTCGTAGTCGATCCGGCCGGTGGCAGGGTTCACCCCATACTGGACGGCGCGCCAGATCTTGCCGCTGTGGTTGACGGCCGCGCCGTGGGAGAGGTGGCCACCGTGGGGCAGCGCCAACCCCATGATCGTGGTCCCCGGCTCGGCGATGGCCATGAACGCGGCAAAGTTGGCCTGGGCGCCCGAATGGGGCTGCACGTTGGCGTGCTCCGCGCCGAAGAGCTGCTTGAGCCGGTCGATGGCAAGCTGTTCGACCTTGTCGACGACCTCACACCCCCCATAGTACCGCTTGCCGGGATATCCCTCGGCGTACTTGTTGGTGAGCGGAGTCCCCATGGCATCGATCACGGCGCGGCTGGCAAAGTTCTCGCTCGCGATCAGCTCGAGCCCATGCTGCTGGCGGAAGAGCTCCTGGTCGATCAGGGCGGCCACCGCGGGATCGGCCCGGCGGAGCGAGGCGTTGTGGTCCAGCTTCATGGATTCTCCTTTTCGATCTTGGCGACTCGCCGGCTGTGACGCCCCCCCTCGAAGGGGGTCTCCAGCCAGGCCTTGAGGATGTCCAATCCCTCGCGCTCACTCACAAACCGGGACGGCAGCACCAGCACGTTGGCATCGTTGTGGGAGCGCGCCAGCTGGGCGATCTCCGGCGACCACGCCACGGCGGCACGGACCCCATGGTGCCGATTGGCGGCATACGCCATCCCGAGCCCGGTGCCGCAGAGCAGAATGCCGCGCCGAGCCTTCCCCTGCTCCACCTGTTGGGCCACCGGGTGGGCGTAGTCGGGGTAGTCCGTGGACTCGGCGGAATGGGTACCGAGGTCCAGCGGTTCATAGCCCAGTTTCCTGAGCTCGGCCACCAGCCGCTCTTTCAACGCAAAGCCGGCGTGGTCGGCGCCGATGGGGATGATTTCGGGCATGGAGATTACCTAGCGATGCATAACAATGCAATATTCCGAATAGTAAACGGTAAACAGTGAACAGTGAACGGTAAACAGTGAACCGGCCCCACCGCACCCTCAGGCCGCTTGCTGCGTTATCCCTGTTTTTCCTGCTTACTGTTCACGGTTCACTTTCCCAACTGTTTCAGCGCCCGCACCGCGGCGATGCGCTCCTCCGCCAGTCGGTCGGCGGCGAGGTAGGCGGGGATGCCGTCCCGCTTCGCGATCGCGAAGACCCGAAGAATAGTGTCGTAGATCTCTCCGGTCTTGGCCCGCGCCCGCTCCTGGTCCCAGCCCTGGGTCTCGCCGTACACGTTGATGATCCCGCCGCCGTTGATCACGTAGTCCGGCGCGTAGGTCAGGCCCTGCCGCTCCAACTGGTCGCCGTGGCGTTCCTCGGCCAGCTGGTTGTTGGCCCCGCCGGCGATGATCTCCACCTTGAGGCGCTTGAGGGTCACGTCGTTGATCGTGGCGCCCAGGGCGTTGGGAGAATAGATCTCGGCCTTCTGATCGTAGATCTGATCAGGCTCAACCGCCTTGGCCCCCATTTCGTCCACCACCCGCTTGACCCTGGCCGGGTCGACGTCGGTCACGATGAGCTTGGCCCGTTCCTCGTGAAGCGAGCGGCAGAGATAGTAGCCGACCTTGCCGCACCCCTGCACCGCCACGGTCTTGTCGGTCAGGCTGTCGTTCCCCCAGCGGGCCTTGGCTGCCGCCTTCATGCCGACATAGACGCCATAGGCCGTCACCGGGGAGGGATCGCCGGAGCGACCCGGCAACCCGGCGACGTGCGAGGTCTCCAGTCGGACGATTTCCATGTCGGAGGGGCTGGTGCCGACATCCTCGGCGCTCACGTAGCGGCCGCCGAGGGTATCGACGAAGCGCCCGTGGGCCCGGAACAACAGCTCCCGATCCTCGCGCCTGTTGTCGCCGACGATGACCGACTTGCCACCGCCGAAATTGATCCCCGCCACGGCCGACTTGTAGGTCATACCGCGGGAGAGTCTCAACGCGTCCACGATGGCTTCCTCGGTCGAGGCGTACTGCCAGAACCGGGTCCCACCGGTGGCAGGACCCAGAGTGGTGTCGTGGATGGCGATGATGCCGAAGTAACCGCAGGACGGCTCGTGACAGAACACCAGCTGTTCATGGGCGTAGGCCGACATTGCCTTGAAGAGATCCATGAGAGTTCCGAGTTCCGAGTTCCGAGTTCCGAGTTCCGAGTTCCGCGTTGCGAACGAGTTGCGATTCCAAAGCCTAGATCTGCAGCGCCCGATTCCGAAGTGCACTTTCCACGATAACGAATTCGCTCACCGGGCCGCGCGGCGTCGGAACCCAGAACTCGGAACTCGGAACTCGGAACTTCAATACTGGTAGAAGCCCCGTCCTGTCTTCCGCCCCAGTTGTCCCGCCGCCACCATCCGCCGGAGCAGCGGGCAGGGACGGTATTTGTCGTCCCCCAGGCCCCGGTGCAGCACCTCGAGAATGGCCAGGCAGGTATCGAGGCCGATCAGGTCCGCCAGGGCCAGCGGCCCCATCGGATGCGCCATGCCGAGTTTCATGACGGTATCGATCGCCTCGGGCAAGGCGACTCCTTCCATGACGCAGAAGATCGCCTCATTGATCATCGGCATGAGCACCCGATTGGAAACGAAGCCGGGGTAGTCGTTGACCTCGACCGGCGTCTTGCCGACCGCTTTGGCTGTCTCCAGGATGGTGGCGGTGGTCGCGTCGCTGGTGGCCTGACCCCGAATCACCTCCACCAGTTGCATGACCGGCACCGGGTTCATGAAG
>JBGPJS010000317.1:0-5189 GCA_041485505.1 Gemmatimonadota bacterium
GGATTGAGGGATTGAGGAATTGGGGGATTGGGGGATTGGGGGATTGGGGGATTGAGGGAGTGAGGGATCAGTGGATTGGTTTCAATCCCTCAATCTCAATCCCCCAATCCCCCAATTCCCTTCACTCGTCCACCAACGCGAGCTCGACCAAGTCGAGCAGCTCATCGATGAGCGGATCGACTGTCGACGCGGGTGCTCTGGAAGCCAAGGCGCCGCGGATCTGGAGCTTGACCAACGCCGCGCGCAGCAGGGCCCCGCGCCCGCGATAGCAGAGATCACCGATTTCGATGACCTCCGGCTCCGGAGTGGCTGCGACCGGTGCCAGCGGCCGCTCCGGTACGGGCTCCAGGACGGGCCCGGTGGAGACTTCGGCCGGTGCCGGAGCGATGGGGATCTTCGGCTGCGTGGGCCGCCGGAGCAATTCGTCCAGGGAGGCCGGAGGAAGTCCGTGGTGCTGGAGCAGCCGGGCGTACGTGACCAAACTGCCGGCGAGGTCCGTGCTCTCCACCGCAGAGGTCCTGCTCTCGGCCCGGGCCCCCACTGGTCCTTCGACCCCTGTCGGCGGGGGCGCAGGCGGTTCCTCGAGCAGGAGCGATTCGATCGGAACGATATCCAGGTCCAGCTCGGCGGTTGGTACCGGTGGTGCTGGTGGCGCAATCGTCGCCGGCTGGCTGATGACGGCATCCAGGTGCGTCAATGTGCGGGAGAGTCCGGCGAACTGCTCGATCATGGGACCCTCGCTGGCCTCCTCTGACCAGGCACGCAGGAGCTGGCCAGCCTCCCGGAGGCAGGCCGCGAAGTCCCCCACGGCCCGGGCGGCGACCCCTCGTGAAATCGCGTCTCGGGCTTGGTCGGCAAAGGCGCGGATCCGGGTACCGAGCTGGCCCAGGACCGACTCGCCCAAGGAGCGAAGGTCGGTGGTGAGGGAATGCAGCCGCAGATCCCGCTGGGTGGGGGAGGTGGCCCGATCCAAATCGTCGGCCACCTGACAGAGGTGTTCCCCGCGGCTCACCAGCTCGGCGCGGCCGAGCGGGGGTGCGGCGGGGCGGGGAGCCGTACCCCGGCGCACGACTCCGGGCATACCGTCATCGAAGAAGAGGGACTCGATTGGGACAACCGTATCGGCGTCGGCGTCGGCCCGAATCAGCAAGTCGGCAAATCGCCGGGACTCCTCCGCGTCGGGATCGGGGCGGCCCGACTGGGCCACGTCTCGGGCGGCCCGGGAAAGGGCTTTGGCTCCGGCCTCGAAGAGCTGGCCCACGAAATCCGACCCGACCGTGCCGTGGTTCAGTTCGGTGACGGCGCGCTCGACCCCCTCCAGGAGATCGGGAATCGGTGGGAAGTCGGCCAGGGCTGCGAGCCCGCGAAGCGGTTGCATCCGCTTGATGACGGCTTGAAGAGCATCGAGGTAGTTGGGGGTGGTGTGCAGGGCATGGGCCGCCTGGTCCAGGGCGCTTGCGACCATGGCTCCCTCTCGGGCCACGAAGGCGCGGACCCCGGCGTGGGGTCCGCTCGCCGGCGCCCTGTCCTCCGCGGGAATCGGTGCCGCACCCCGGGAGACCGCCTCGAGCTCGTGCGCCAGCCGCTCGGCCGCCGCCGTGTCCCCGTCGCTCCAATGGCCCACATGGGCGAC
This sequence comes from Gemmatimonadota bacterium, assembly GCA_041485505.1. Lineage (GTDB taxonomy): Bacteria > Gemmatimonadota > Gemmatimonadetes > Gemmatimonadales > GWC2-71-9 > JBDUEA01. Next base: position 1,634 of record JBGPJS010000317.1, read on the forward strand.
CAGCTGTTTGATCTGACCGACGGAGCGAACGGCGAGCTGGCTCACGTCCGGGTCCCAGGCCGTCCGGCCGTCCCGGAAGGACCGGGCGAGCGACTCGAGTCCGCCGGCCGCGCGGGCGATCGCGCTCTGACTGGCCATCAGGGCGCTGCCGCGGAGCGCGCGAGTGTAGCGGACCAGCTCATCCGGGACAGGGGGAGTGCCGCGGCCGACCAGGGCGGTCAGCCGCTCGAGATACTCTCCCGATTCGAGCACGAAGAAGTCGTCTACCCCGAGCGGATTGGTCATGGCGGCCTCGGCCGAGGACGGGTAAGCGACCGGCGAGTTAGAAGGTAAGTGTAGGAACGAGAGGGGGGACAAGCAAGGACTCAGTCCTCAGTCCTCAGTCCTTTCACCTGCTTTACCATCTCCCGGACCGCTTCATCCATGCCGGTAAGGATCGCGCGGCTCATGACACTATGGCCGATGTTGAGTTCCTCGATTTCCGCGATCGTCGCGACCGGGCGCACATTCAGGTAGGTCAGCCCATGGCCCGCATGGACCGCCAGTCCCAGCGCGGCGGCTCGACGGGCTGCGGCCCTCAACTCCTCCAACGCCCGTCCATCATCCTGCCAGGTGTGGGCATAGCGCCCGGTGTGGAGCTCGATGGCCGGGACCGCGAGGGCCTTGGAGCGCTCCACGCTTTCAATGGTAGGGTCGATGAAGAGGCTCACGCGGCAGCCCGCGTAGCTGAGCCGCCGGATGGTTTCCAGCAGCCGAGGGTCGTTGCGGCGAAGATCGAGGCCGCCCTCGGTCGTCACCTCCTCGCGACGCTCCGGGACAATCGTGGCCTGGTACGGCCGCAGCCGGCAGGCGATTGCCACGATATCCGGATTGCTCGCGAGCTCGAGGTTGAGCACGGTCTGGACCGAGGCGGCGAGGCCTTCCACATCCCGATCCTGGATGTGGCGGCGATCTTCGCGCAGATGCGCGGTGATGCCGTCCGCGCCGGCGGCCTCGCACAGGGCCGCTGCCCGGACCGGATCGGGCTCGTTGGTCTTGCGCGCTTCCCGTAGCGTGGCGACGTGATCGATATTGATGTAGAGACGCATTGAAGTCATTGCTCGGCTGATTCGGCCCCATTAAGTTCGGCTGTCGTCACTCAACCATAGTGAGATGCTTGTGACCCAGCGCTGGATTTTCGTTTCGGTTGCCGCCCTGGCCGCGTGCGGTGGTGCGGGTCCGTCTCCCGTCACCAGTCCGGCGCGGAGCCCGGACCAGGTGGTGAGCGGGTTCCTCCGGGCGGTCGCGGACAGCGACATCGCCGGGATGAGCGCCCTCTGGGGCACCTCGCGGGGACCCGCCGCGACCACCGGCCAGCCGCCCGACTATGAAAAGCGAATGGTCGTCGCGCAACTGTTCCTGCGCGGGGCCAAGTACAGGGTGATCCGGACCGAAGCGGTCGAAGGGGCGTCGGACCGTCGCTCCATCATCGTGGAACTGGACCGCACCCAGTGCGTCCGTACCGTCCCGTTCACCGCAGTACAGACCGGCAACGGTAGATGGGTGGTGACGGCGTTCGATCTCAACCTGGCCGGCACACCTCAGCGGCCGTGCGAGAAGGAAACCTCGAATCACTGATCGCTGGGAACTTCCAGAGCCCACCCGTGATTTCCTACTCGGTGAGCTCCAGGAGGATTCCGGCGGTGCTCTTCGGGTGGACGAATGCAATCCGCCGGCCGCCGGCGCCCTGGCGCGGGGTCTCATCCACCAGCCGGTATCCCGCCCGGCGACAGGCCTCCAGCGCCCCATCAAGATCGGGGACCCGGAAGCAGATATGATGGATGCCCGGACCCCGCCGAGCCAGGAACCTGGCGATGGGTCCTTGCGGGTCGTTGGGCTCGAGGAGTTCCACTGCGGAGTCCCCGAAGGGCAGTGAAACGATGACGGCGCCATCCGCCGTTTCGGCCGGGTTGGGATGGAGGCCAAGGACATCGCGGTAGAACGCCAGAGCGGCCTGAACATCGGCAACAGCGACCCCAACGTGGGCAATGCGCGGAGCGTCGGACAACCGATGCCTCTTCGAAGAGCAGGATGATTTCACCCGGGTGTCGGCGGGATCAGGGGCGGAAGCTAATCGTCGCGGGAAGGGTCGAACAGTCCCGCGCGGCACTTTGAACAAGGATAGATCGAATGTCGAGCGCGAACGTCATTCATGTAACCGATGCTTCATTCGGCGAGGAGATCGAGCAGGCGGCGGGCCTGGCTCTGGTGGACTTCTGGGCCACCTGGTGCGGCCCCTGCCATACCATCGCGCCGTTCGTGGATCAATTGGCCGATGAGTACCAGGGCAAGGTCAAGGTGTCGAAGGTGGACATCGATTCCAACCAGCGGACGCCCCAGCGGTTCAACGTGCGCTCCATTCCGAGCATCCTGTTCTTCAAGAACGGCAAGCATGTGGATACCGTCGTCGGCTACGATCCGCGGATCAAGTCGATTCTCGAGGGAAAGATTCAGCAGCATCTTTCCTGACCGCGTGAGCGGTACGCGGTAGGCGGTGAGCGGGAATCTCACCCGGTGCCCGCTCACCGCTCACTGCTCACCTCTAGCCGAGCGGTGATCCCGCCTTGCACCCCGGCACCCTCTTCGTCGTCGCTACCCCGCTGGGCAACCTCGGTGACCTGACAACCCGGGCGGCCGATACCCTCCGGTCGGTCCCCGTCGTCGCGGCGGAGGATACCCGGCGTACTCTGGGATTGCTGCATCATCTCGGGGCCCGACCTCGGCTGCTCAGCTTCCACGCCCACTCCCCCCCCCGGCAAACCGGGCTTCTCCTCGACATACTTAATGAGGGGAAAGACGTCGCCTTGGTTTCCGATGCCGGCACCCCGACCATCAGTGACCCGGGGGCCGAACTGATCGCCGCCGTGCGTGAGGCGGGAATCCGCGTCGTCCCCATTCCGGGAGTATCGGCGGGGGCGGCCGCGCTCTCCGTAGCGGGCCTTCCGGCCGACCGATATCTCTTTCTCGGGTTCGTCCCGAGGAAAGGGAAAGAGCGTGACCGGTTACTCCGGTTGGCGGTCGGTTCGGAGTGGACGGTGGTGTTCTATGAAGCGCCGACCCGGCTGGTTCATCTGCTTGAGGATCTGGCCGCGACCGCCGGGGCATCGCGCCAGGTCGTCGTGGCCCGCGAGCTGACGAAGCTGTTTGAGGAGATCTGGCCGGGGACGCTGGCAGACGCGGTCGCGCACTATGCCGCCGAGCCGCCGAAGGGCGAGGTCACTGTCATCCTGGCCGGGGCGGAAGGAAGCCCGCCGGCGGAACCGGCGCCGGCGGACCTGAGCCGGAAAGCCGGCGATCTTCTCGCCGCCGGCATGAGTCGCAAGGCCGCGGTGCAGGAGTTGGTGAAGAGCGCGGGCGTTCCAAGGAACCAGGCCTACCGCATCGTGATGGAGCTGCCGTGAAACCAGGATTGCGCGACTCGGTGTTGGCATTGGCGCTGGCGGCACCGCTGCTGTTCCGGCTTGAGGCGCGGGGGGTGGAGGGGACTCCACCCGGTGCCGTATCCGCGACCATGACC
>JBGPJS010000318.1:0-5160 GCA_041485505.1 Gemmatimonadota bacterium
CCTCGCTGCGCTCGGAATGAGGAGCGGGCAAAGCGCCATCCGATTCTACCGCCTTACCGCCTTACCGCCTCTCCCGCCTCTACCGCCTCTCCCGCCGTCCCGCCCTGCCGTTCCCCGTTCCCCGTTCCCGGTTCCCCCCTTAGCCTTCAGTCATGGCCGTCGTCTCCACTCCCGCGATCATCCTGTCCACCCTCCGTTACGGCGAGACTTCGAAAATCGTCCGGCTCGCGACCCGGGACCGGGGAGTGCAGAGCGCCATCGCGAAGGGCGCTCTCCGTCCCAAGAGTCGTTTCGGGGCCGCCCTGCAGCTCTTGAGCGACGGTGTGGCCCACCTGTTGTTCTCACCCCGGAGCGATCTCCACATCCTCACCGCGTTCGACCTGGGTCACCTGCGCCTCGGGCTCGCCGCGGAGCTGGATCGCTACGCGATCGCGTCAGCCCTGGCCGAAGCCATGATTCGGTTCGCCCCGGCCGACGCCCATCCCGAGAGCTATGACCTGTTGCACGACGCGTTGTCGGTGCTCGAAGTCGCTCCAACCGCGGCGCTGGACGCGTTGGGTCTCCGCATGCTCTGGCGATTGGTGACGGTCCTCGGCTTCGGGCCCTCGCTCGACACCTGTGTGCGGGACGGGAATCCGATCCCCGCCGGTGGCGCTCTGCCATTCAGCCCGGGAGATGGCGGGGCCCTCTGTCCCGCCTGCGCCCAGCTTGCCGGAACGGCGCGCCTGTCAGCCACCGATCGCGCGGATCTGGTCGCCCTGGTCGAACCCTCGGCCGAGCTTCCGCTGCTCGACCAATCCCACGCGGCCGCCCACCGACGGCTCCTGGCCCGCTATCTCCGCCATCATATGGCGGAAGGGGCGGCACTCCCGGCGCTCGAGTTCTGGAGCGGCCGCGCCTGGGCGGCGGCGGCGCCATGATCGTCGGCACCGCGGGTCACGTGGATCACGGCAAGTCCGCCCTGATTCAGGCGCTCACCGGTCGAACCATGGACCGGCTGGCGGAGGAGAAGCGTCGGGGGATCACCATCGACTTGAACTTTGCCCCTTTCGATCCGGGCGATGGCCGCATCGCCGGGATCGTCGATGTCCCCGGACACGAGGACCTGGTGCGTACCATGGTGGCCGGCGCCTCAGGGATCGATCTCGTCCTGTTGGTGATCGCGGCGGACGAGGGGATCATGCCGCAGACCCGCGAGCATCTGGCGATCATCGAGGAACTCGGGATCGGGATGGGAATCCCGGTCATTACCAAGGCGGATCTGGTGGAGCCGGACTGGCTGGAGATGATCCGGGTGGAAGTCGGGGAATGGTTGGCGGGATCCCGAGTCAAGTTCGATCCGCCCGTGGTGGTCTCCGCGCTGCGCGGCGTGGGGCTTGATGCTCTGCGCGAACGAATCCTGGACGCCTCGCGCCGCATCGGGGCCCGCGCGGAAGACGATCTCTTCCGGCTCCCGATCGACCGCGCGTTCTCGGTGGCGGGGATCGGCACCGTGGTCACCGGCACCGCCTGGTCCGGAACGGTCGCGGTGGGAGACCTGCTCCATATCATGCCGGGCGGTCGAGAGGCGCGGGTCCGTTCGATCGAGATGTATGGGCGGAGCGTGGAGCGAAACCAGCCCGGGGCGCGGACCGCCATCGGCCTGGCGGGGATCAACCGCGAGGACCTTCGGCGGGGCGACCAGGCGGTAGCACCCGCGTTTCCCTGGACCGAAACCACCGCCCTCGACGTGGAACTCCACCTGCTTCCGGACGCGCGCCGAGCCCTGGCCCCTAAGACCAGGGTGCGACTCCATCTGGGCACGGCCGAAGTGCTGGCTCGGGTCTATCCCCGCGACACCCTTGCCCCCGGCGCCACCGTCGCCGCCCGCCTGGCGCTCGAGGCACCTCTGGTTGCCCGCGGGGGGGACCGCTTTGTGATCCGGAGCTACAGTCCCGCGGCGACGATCGGCGGAGGTCGGGTGCTCGATCCGGCTCCGCCCAGACGACGCGCCACCTGGCCTGAGGGACTGGTTTCGGCCGATCCGGCGGTGCGGCTTCGGGCGCTTCTGGACCGGAGGCGGGACGGCGCTGAAACCCGGGCTCTCCCGTTACTCATTGGTCTCTCCCCGCGTGAGGTCGAGCGACTCTTGGCGGCGGACCCCAGCCTGACCCGCACCGGCGAGCGGACCGTCCCGGCGGCGCTGATCGCCGAGCTCGCGGCTCGCGGGCTGGAGGTGCTCCGCCGGTTTCATCAGACCAATCCCACCCTGCCGGGCCTCCAACTCGAGACCTTCCGGCGCGGGCTGGGCGGCTCCGCCCTCGTCACCGAGGCCGCCCTGGGCGACCTCATCGCCGCGAAGCGATTGGAGGTGGCGGACGGAATGGCGAGGACTCCGGGATTCCGGCCCCGGGTTGAGGGTGGGCAGGACGAGGTCGAACGGATCGTGGGGGTTCTGGCCAACGCCGGGCTCACGCCACCCACCCTCGGGGAACTGGAAGCGCGGGTCGATCGAAAGGACGTTGCCGCCACCCTGCGCATCGCGGCGGGGCAGGGGCGGGTGATCGCGGTCGAGCGGGAACGGTACTACACGGTGGAAGCGCTGGATCTCTTCGTCGCCGCGGTCAAGCAGCTGGGACAGGCGGGGGAGTTTACCCCCTCCGCGCTCCGGGAGCGCCTGGGCCTGAGCCGGAAATACCTGATCCCCCTGCTGGAGTGGGCGGATGCGAAGGGGATCACGGTCCGGGTGGGGGAGGCGAGAAGGCTGAAATGAAGTTCCGAGTTCCGAGTTCCGAGTTCCGAGGTACAAATTCCGAGTTCCGAGGTACCAGTTCCGAGTTCCGAGGTACCAGTTCCGAGTGGTGATTGAAGAGTAGTGATCCCCGCACTGGGAAAGTCAGGATGAGGACTCGGAACTCGGAACTCGGAACTTGCTTAACTATCCGTTCCCCGGCATCTTCTTTTTCCATCGCGCCCCTTCTTCGGAGGAACTGCCGTTCGGCCCATAACCCTGGTCAGGCAAGGGAGTCCACATGGTCAGAGCACGCTGGCCGGGGTGGTTTCTCGGGCTCCTTGTGGGGATGAGTCTCCCGGCGGCGGCACAGGAACGGGCACCGCCACCCAAAGTCGAGCTCAAAGAGAACTACCCCAATCCGTTCTCGGCATCCACCACGATCCCGTTTTCCATCAGCCCGGAGGTTTGCGCCAACGGTCACCATCCCCTGGTCAGTCTGAGGATCTACAATGTGTTGGCGCAGGCGGTAGCGATCCCCGTCCTCCGGAGTTCGACGGGAGACCCGCTGGAGCGGATCCGGCTCAACTGCGGAGACTACGAGGCGTTCTGGGACGGCAAGTTCTCGGATGGAAAACGGGAAGTCACGCCCGGGGTCTACTACTACCAGCTCATCGTGGATGGGCAGCGGTATACGAGGAAGATGATTGCCCGGAAACCGTAGGTAGGGGCCGTAGGGGCGCGGTAGGGGCGCAGCATCGCTGCGCCCGTATAGCCCATACGGCGCCCCATTTTTCCCCTGCCAATCCGACAGAATTCCCCGGTATACGCTTTGCCCCTTGGCCACCCGATTCAATCCGAATTCAGCCGCGCTTCATCCGGGGGGCCTACCCTATCCTCCGGGGGGATCGCGTATTATCTCCTAAGAGGAGCTAAGCCTACCAGCGATGATTCGTCCTGACCGATTGACTCTCAAAGCCCAGGAAGCCTTCCGCGACGCGGGGGAGGACGCGCGCCGCCGGGGGAATCCCGTGGTCAACGACGCCCATCTTTTCGCGGCCCTCCTGGCACAGGATGAAGGGGTAGTGCAGCCGCTGCTCCAGAAGTGCGGGCTCAACGTCGCGGCGCTCCAGGAGGAGGCTGCACGGGAGATCGCCCGATTCCCGACCCAGGCCGGCTCCGCGGCTGAGCCCACGCTGAGCCGTGAATTGAGCCAGGTGTTCGACCGCGCCGAGAGCGAGGCCAAATCTCTCGGCGACAGCTACATCTCTACCGAGCATCTCCTCCTGGCCCTGGCGGAGGAAAAGGGTACCACGGCCCGGGGGCTCCTGAGCGGCCACGAACTGGGGGCGAAGGATCTCCGCGCGGCCCTCGAATCGGTGCGCGGCTCGCATCGGGTCACCGACCAGTCCCCTGAAGGGAAGTACCAGGCGCTGGAGCGCTACACCCGGAACCTCACCGACCAGGCCCGCAATGGAAAACTCGATCCGGTCATCGGGCGGGACGAGGAGGTCCGTCGGGTGATGCAGGTGCTCTCTCGGCGGACCAAGAACAACCCGGTCCTCATCGGAGAACCGGGAGTTGGCAAGACGGCCATCGTCGAGGGACTGGCCCAGCGGATCGTTCACGGGGACGTTCCCGATTCGCTCCGCAACAAAGAGATCGTGGCCCTCGATATCGGCCAGCTACTGGCGGGCGCCAAGTACCGGGGTGAGTTCGAGGAGCGGCTCAAGTCCGTGGTGAAGGAGCTGACCGAGGCGGAGGGCCGGTACATCGTCTTCATCGACGAACTGCACACCATCGTCGGCGCCGGTGCCGCCGAAGGGGCGGTGGATGCCAGCAACATGCTCAAGCCGGCGCTGGCCCGCGGCGAGCTCCATGTGGTGGGTGCCACCACCATCGATGAGTATCGCAAGCACGTCGAGAAGGACGCCGCCCTGGAGCGGCGGTTCCAGCCGGTGCTGGTGGGCGAGCCCAGTGTAAACGACACCATCGCGATCCTGCGGGGCCTCAAGGAAAAGTACGAGGTGCACCACGGGATCCGCATCACCGACAATGCGCTGGTGGCGGCCGCCACCCTTTCCGACCGGTATATCGGTGACCGCTTTCTGCCCGACAAGGCGATCGACCTGGTCGACGAATCCGCCAGCCGGCTCCGCATGGAAATCGACAGCCTGCCCCAGGAGATCGACGAGGTCGAGCGGCAGATTCTCCAGCTCGAAATCCAGCGCCAGGCCCTCCTCAAAGAAAAGGACAAGGAAGGCCGGGAGCGCCGGACCAGCGTGGAAAAGGAGATCTCGGCCCTCAAGGAGAAGAGCAGCGGCATGAAGGCCCAGTGGCAGGCGGAGAAGGTGGCCATCCAGGAAATTCAGGCTCTGAAGGCGGAGGTTGAAGGATTGCGAGGTGAAATGGATCAGGCCACTCGGCGGGGGGACCTGCAGAAGGCCGCC
>JBGPJS010000319.1:0-5159 GCA_041485505.1 Gemmatimonadota bacterium
ACCGCTCCGGCGGTCAGCGCTGCGGGAAGCAAGTAGAGCGCTGTCACCACACGGTCACGGCGCCAGTACGCCAGCAGTCCGGCCCCGGCGACCACGGCCCCCGCAGTGAGCGAAATCCAACCTCCCGGAAAGCCGCGAGCCAGACCACCGAGGGTCTCCGTCAGAAACCACAGCGGGTTCTTCCAGTCGGTGGTGGTGGCTCCCATAGTGGGGGTCAGCAGGGTAGTCGCCATCTGCGGCAACACCAGCGCGTAAAGTTGGAGCGTGAAGGTGGCGCCCAGCAGCAGCCCCGCCGCCGCCCGGCGGACGGGGAAGGTCAGGGTTCTTCCTGATCGCCACCAAATCGCCAGGAGGATCAGTCCGTGCGCGAACGCGACGAACAGCGCGGTGACGTGGGTATACACCGCCAGCGCGACCCAGACTCCGTACCCCGCCGCGGCGCCCCAACCCGCGTCCGGGTCCCGGATCAGGCGCAGGAACCCGAGGGTGGAGAGCAGGGTCCAGAGCAGAAGGCCACTGTAGCCCCGTGCGTCCTGGGAAAACCAGACGTGGTGATACGAGAAGGTGAGCAGGGCCGTCGCAAACAGCGCCTGGCGCCGTCCCGCCACCCGGGAGCCCAATCTGAAAACGGCGAAGAGCGTCAGTACTCCGAGCAGAGCGGCCGGGAGCCGGAGCGACCACGCGCTCTCCCCGAACAGATCGATCGACCCCCGCGCGAGCCCGGAGTAGAGCAGGTGCTGATTCTGGCTGTCGAAGGTCGTGACGATCCGACCCAGGGGGAGCCGAGCGTAGTCGACCAGGGTCTGGATCTCGTCGAACCAGAGTCCCTGACCGAGGTGATACAATCGGAGCGCGGTACCGGCGGCGAGCAGGAGCACCAGAACGGTCGTGCCTCCTGAGGCCGAGGGCTGTTCCGGCCCGACGCCCGGAGTGGCCAGCGGTACTCGGGCCGAGAACGCCAGGAGCCCGGAGTGGACCAGGAGCATCACCTTGAAGAGCCAAACGCCGAGGACGACTCCCGCCTTGAGGGGTGAATCTGTCCCCGCCAGGGCGGCCGCGAGCCCATGCGGCGGTAGCAGTACGGCGATTGCCAAGAGCGCGACGGCGCCGGCTGTTGAGGATCGGTTCACCGAACTCCTGGTCTATGATGAGGGCGAAACATGGACTCCGAGGGCAATGATCGTTCCAGAACGGTTGTGGCTCCAACACCTGGGCCCGCCTCGGGTGAGTGGCTCCGGCGGAGGGACCGTCCGGGCCTCTCCTCTAAGCTCACGCTGGTGGAGGACTTGCGGGCGGAGGTCGGAAGTTGCGACTTTCCTCGCGGATAGCGCTGCCGGCGTCGTCGCGGATATGCTACAGCCGACCTGGCCGCCGCTCGCCGGGGAAGCCCCGCCGGGCGCCGACCTCCGCGTGGCATCTGGTTGGGGGCGTTGGACCTGCTGGATTGGACGCGGCTTCCTGTGGCCCCAAGCTTGCTTGGAGAAACCGCGCGTCCCACGCCGCAGGATGCCGTGGTGCCGGAACCCCTGCCGCCGCCCGCCGGAAATGATTGTCGGGTCACCGGTTGTCGACCTGGGGATAGGCCGACCGGTCTTCTGCAGTGGGTCCGGGGGGTACTAGAGATCTGCCTGAAAGATTGCCGTCCCGCATCGGCGCTCGCCGCGGCCGAACCCCGCCACAGCCCGCGGGGTACGACGCCGGTTCGCTCGCTGCCGAGTCAGTACCGTCTCACCTTGGGAATAGGAGCCATCAATGAATTCGAGTGAGATCGTCTCGCAAGCGCTCGAGCATCTTTCAGCGCTCTTGCTGATCTGGTTGACGATCTATGTGGTCTACTGGTTTCTCGGCATTGCAAAGTGGCCACACTTCGCGCGGCGCGACCAGTGGCTGGACCGTTGGGGCCGGATCGATCCTCAGGGGCCCGGCGGATTCAGCCTGAGCTCACTGGCCCTGATCAGCCTCTGCAGCCTGTTTCTCGAGCTGTTGCTGATCCGCTGGATCGCCGCCGAAATCCGGATCTTCTCCTACTTCAAGTCGCTGGTACTCACCGCCTGCTTCCTGGGCTTCGGGCTGGGTTGTTATCTCACCCGGAAGCCGGTCCGGCTCGCTTTCATGCTGTCTCCTCTGCTCGCGATGGTCTTCTTCATCGAGCTGCCCTGGGACCCGATCCGGCGCCTGGTCACCCAGCTTTCCGCGTTCATCGGCTGGTTCTCCGATGTCCACATCTGGAGCCGGGCCTACTTCCGGGGCAATCCGATCTGGGGTGTCGCGGCGGCCGGCGTGGCCATGTCCGTGGTCATCCCGCTCTTCGGCCTGATCGCAATCACCTTCATCCCGATGGGGCAGCTGGTGGGCGGGTATCTCGAGAACTCGAAGAAGGGAGTCCTCGCCTACTCGGTCAACGTCTTTGCCAGTATCGTGGGAATCTGGCTCTACACCGGGCTCTGCTTCCTCTCCACCCCACCGGTGGTCTGGTTCGCGGCCCTGGGGGTAGGGCTCCTCATCTACTTCTGGAAGCTGGTCGACGCGCGGCGCTCCATTCTGCTCTCGTTCGCGGTCATGATCGGGCTCTTCTTCCTCGGGCTCTTCAACACCCGCTGGTGGGGGGAAGAAAGCTGGAAAGGCGCCCGAAGGTCGGAGTACGAGCTCGAAGCCAAGAACGCCAAGACCTACTGGTCCCCCTATCAGAAGCTGACGGTGGTGCCGCTCAAGCGGGGAGGCGAGATCATCCGGTATGTCCTCCAGACTAACGACAGCTGGTATCAGCAGATTCTCAACCTGTCGGACTCCGCCATCACCAAGGACCCGGCGCTGCTCGAGGGAGTGCCGATCAAGTTCCACCAATACAACCTGCCCTACCGCTTCTTTCAGCAGAAGCCCGACAATGTGCTGATCGCAGGCGCCGGCATGGGGAACGACCCCTCCGCGGCGCTCCGCAATGGGGCGGGGCACGTCGATGCCGTCGAGATTGACCCGTTGATCTACCGCAAGGGCAAGGAGCTGCACTTCGAGCATCCCTACTCGTCGGATCGGGTCACCATCCACGTGGACGACGCTCGGGCCTTCGTGATGAATACCAAGGACAAGTACGACCTCATCGTGTTCTCCATCCTGGACTCCCACACCACGAGTTCTTACTACACCAACATCCGGATCGACAACTACGTCTACACCCTCGAGGCCATGCAGCAGGTCCGCAAGCTGCTCAAGCCCGACGGCCTCTTCGTCATGTCGTACTCCAGCGAGCGCCCCTGGTTTACCCAGCGGCTGAAGGACGTGGTGACCCTGGCGTTCGGGAAGCCACCCCTCATGGTGCAGCCGGACGTATCATTCTTCGTGATTGGCCCGGGTGATCGGGTGGAGCGCACCCTCGCCTCGGATCCCGAGCTCCGGCAGTTCGTGGACAGCCACTCGAACTTCAAGCTGGAGCCCGCGGAACCGGTCACCGACGACTGGCCCTACCTGTACCAGCAGAACCGGGGGATTCCCGTCATTGTCTGGGTCCTCTCGCTCGGCTTGATCGTGGTGGTCTGGGCGGCGTTCAGGAATCTCAAGCAGTCGGCGGAGGGGGTGCAGTGGCACTTCTTCTTCCTGGGGGCGGCGTTCATGCTGCTCGAAGTCCAGGTCATCAGCAAGACCGCGCTCCTGTTCGGCACCACCTGGTTGGTGAACTCGATCGTGATCACGACCTTGCTGCTGTTCATTCTGCTCTCCAATCTGGTCGTGGCCCGATTCTCCCAGGTGCCCAAGGCCGTTGCCTACGGTGGGCTCTTCATCACCCTCGTATTGGGCTACCTGATCCCGACCAACGCGCTGTTCTATGATTCAATGCTGGTCCGCGGCGCGGTCGCCATGGCGCTCTTCTGCTCGCCGGTCTTCTTCGCCGGCCTGGTCTTCATCTCCAGCTTCCGGCGCATCGGGTTCCGGGCCGAAGCCTTCGGCTCCAACCTGCTGGGCGCCCTGGTGGGAGGGTTGCTCGACTCGCTCTCGTTCGCGATCGGAATCAACGCCCTGCTCATCATTGCGTTCGTGCTGTACTTCCTCTCGCTGCTCACGATCGAGCGGGTGCCCGGCCGCGCCCAGGCCCCGGCGATGGCCGCGGCGCCGTCTTCGGCGTAGGTGGAACGGGAGCACCCACCTGAGCCGCGGGCCGCAGAGGGCGAGTGACGGTGAGTGAGGCGACAGCGGTCAGCCGAGCCCCTGCCGGTGGCGCGCTCCGGCACCTCGGCCGGGGCCTCCTCGCCTTTCTGGCCGCCGTCCCGTTGGCCTACGGGATCCATCTCGTCAACGCCGCCTTCTCGGATCGTCCCGAGCGCGCCATCATGGTGGTGGGCGCCGCCTTTGCCCTCCTGCTAGGATGCCCACTACTGGTCTATCTGGCCGCGCGCCGGCGTGAGGCCGTCCCCGAACAGGCGGCGCAGCTGGTATTCCTCACGGTGGCCGTGCTGCTGCTGGCCGGAGACCTCTACTGGATTGGAGGTCACGTCGCCTTTCCCGCCGACATCCTCATCTGGTCCGAGAGCGACTTCGTCAACGACATCCTGAAGCTCCGGGTGGGCTATCCACTGTACACCCCCCAGGTCAACAACGATTCCTTCGTTTACCTGCCTGGCGCCCAGGTCTTGACCGGGTTGATAGCCTCCGCGGTGGGCAAATCAGGCTCGATCCCGGTGTATCGGCTGGTTCAGGTGCTGTTCACCGTCCTCACGGCCATGGCGGCGGTGCTCTGCGGCCGCACGCTGATGCGGCTGAGCGCGCCGGAGTGGCCGAGCCCGGGCCGCCCCCTCTGGGAGGCCGCCTGGCTGCCGGTCTTCTTTCTGCTCGCCACCAATCCGGTGACGAATCCCTTCGTGCAGGACCTCCACAATGACGCGCTCTCCCAGCTGATTTCGGTCGTCGCGTTCTGGCTCCTTCTGACTTACATCGAAGGACGCCAAGACCGGGTATTGGTCGCCATGGCGGTGTTGCCGGCACTCGGGTTCCTGGTAAAACAAAGCCTGGTGATCTGGGCCATTTTCTACGCCGGGCATCTCCTGGTATTCGACCGACCCCGGTCCCTCAAGCGGGTGCTGTTTTTCACCCTCGCCGCCTTTGGATTGATCGGGACCGTGGTGGGGGCCTGCTTCCTTCGATGGGGCCATCCTTTCCTCTACTGGGCC
>JBGPJS010000320.1:0-5138 GCA_041485505.1 Gemmatimonadota bacterium
GATGAGGGACGCGCCACACCCCTCAGTCCTCGGATACTCGGATACTCGGAACTCGGATACTCCGATACTCGGAACTCGGAACTCGGAACTCGGAACTTCCAATGTTCATCGGCCACTACGGTCTCGCTTTCGCCCTGAAGCGCGCCGAGCCCCGGCTCTCGCTCGTCACCCTGTTCCTGGCGGTGCAGTGGGTCGACCTGCTCTGGATGCTCTTCATCGCGATGGGCTGGGAGCATGTCACGCTCGCTCCGGGGTATCTTCCCGCGAGCCAGTTGGAGTTCGTGGACTACCCGGTGACGCACAGCCTTCTCGCAGCCTTGGTATGGGCGATTCTCGCCGGGGGCGTCTACTACTCCTGGCCGACGCGCGACCTGGCGGGCCACAAACGGCGCACGCTCATCGTCATGCTCGCCGTGGCCTCCCACTGGTTCCTGGATCTGGTGGTCCACGTCCCCGATCTCCCACTCCTCGACAACGATTCGCCCAAGCTTGGCCTCGGGCTTTGGCGGAGTATTCCCGCGACGCTCACCGTCGAACTGGGTGTATTGCTGGCCGGCCTGTGCCTGCTTCTGTTCTGGCGGCCGTCGCGGAAGCATCCGCCGAGGACCGTCCGGTTGCTCACGGTCACCGCGGTGCTGGTCGGGCTGTTCCTGGGTTCCTTGTTCGGCCCGCCACCGCCCTCGATCAAGGCGGTCTACCTGAGTGGTCTCCTGGCCGCCCCGGTCCTGCTCTGGCTCGCCTGGTGGGCCGATCGGCCGGTGGCGGGCCGTTGAGCCTTGGTTGAGGCGTCGGGTGGATACTCCGTGTGCCCCAACCGCGGAGTGGAAGCATGGATGGGCCAACTGTCCTCAAGCATCGGGAGTTGACCGAGCGAATTATCGGGCTGTTTTACCGAGTTTACTCTGAGCTGGGTCACGGCTTTCTCGAATCGGTCTACGAAGAAGCCTTTGCGGTTGCCTTAGAAGAGGCCGACCTACAGTTCAAGCGACAGGTGCCATTGCCGGTCTGGTTTCGCGGACGTCGGGTGGGGGACTTCCGAGCCGATTGTGTGGTCGAAGACAGGATACTGGTAGAATTTAAAGCAGCCCAGGCAATTACCGAGTGTTTTGAGGCTCAACTTCTCAACTATCTTGGCGCGACAAACATCGAGGTAGGTCTTCTATTCAACTTTGGTCCACGACCGCGCTTTCGAAGGTTGGTATTCGACAACGACAGAAAAACTTACCGCGGATGACGCGGAACACGCGGAGCACGCAGACAGGCCTTGTAGTCGGAGACACCACCGATTCTCGTTGGAGCGGAACCGATTTGTTCAGTACACGCAGTCAACCCATTCTGAGTTCGTCGATGTAGTATCGACATCTTCCGCGTGCTTCCGCGGGAGGCAGTTGCGGCAGGTTTTCAATTTTGGCCCCCGACGACGTTTTCAAAGGCTGGTATCGAGAACGACAGAAAAACCTACCGCGGATGACGCGGAGCACGCGGATCAAGCTTTTGGGCAGGAACTCCTGCTAATCCGATTGGGATAGAGCCAGTGTGTCCTGTACATGCAGTTAAACCAATTCAGAACCCTTCTGTGCAGTATCCGCGTATTCCGCGTGCTCTGCGTATTCCGCGGTAGGCAGTTCCCGATTCTCACTCTCCAGGAGCTCCCCTGGCCCGCCTATTCGCCGTTCTCGGAGCCCTCTCCGCCTTTACCGCCGTCGCGGCCGGGGCCTTCGGCGCCCACGCACTCAAAGCGCGGCTGGAGACCGACCTCCTCGCCGTGTTCGAGACCGCAGCCCGCTACCAGATGTACCACGCGCTCGCGCTCCTGGGCGTCGCCTGGGTCGCCAGCCGCGCCCCCGGAACCCTCGCAACCGGGGCGGGGTGGCTCTTCCTCATCGGAACCCTGCTGTTTTCCGGGAGCCTCTATGCCCTGGCTCTCACCGGTGCGCGGGCGCTCGGCGCCATCACACCCTTGGGCGGACTCGCGTTCCTGGCAGGCTGGATCTGCCTGGCCCTCGCGGCTCGGCGGCTGTAGGCAGGCGGGCAGGCGGGCAGGCGGGCAGGCGGGCAGGCGGGCAGGCGGGCAGGCGGGCAGAACCAGACGTTAGGTGCCTCCTCTCCCTTCGGGGAGAGGGGCCAGGGGGTGAGGTGGGACCGGGGTTTGGTCAAAGGACAGGGAGTTATGTCTCGAAAGACGGATAGGTATTGCTCCGGTGAATCCTGTTATCGAAACCTACCGCGCTCTCCTTGAGCAGCTGGATCGGAGGTTCGAGATTGCTCGACGGGAGCATCCCGACATTCTCCCCTGCCGCCGAGGTTGCTCCGCCTGTTGCTACGGTCCCTTTGACATCTCAACCGCCGATCTCTTACTCGTCCGGGAAGGAGTCCGAAAGCTCCCTCGGGAGGCCAATCTCGCCGTCCGCGACGCGGCGCGGGCACTGCTCGCAAGGATCGCGGCGCTCGCCCCCGACTGGACCGAACCCTATGACCTCGCCACCCTCGGCGAGGAGCGGTTCGACGACATCGCCGATACACTTGCCCCAGAGCCCTGCCCCCTCCTCGACCAAACCGGCGGCTGCCGGATCTACCAGCATCGTCCCCTGATCTGCCGCCTCATGGGGCTCGGTCTGATCTCGCCGGGCGGCCGAACCATCCCGAATGAGTGCCCGATTCAGGAGGACTTCCCGTTCTACGCCAACCTTCCGCCGCAGCCCTTCGATCTTGAAACATTCGAGGAGGCGGAGCTGGCCTGCCTCGAGGCCGCGGCGGTTGAGTTGTTCGGGAGCCCGACCCGCGCGGGTTTTGAGACCACCATCGCCGCCGCCCTCGTTTCACTGCGGTCTTGACCCTCCCTTGACTCCTCCTTCCCAGGTTCGAAGCCCATTGACGAGGGCTTCAACCTGAAGGAGGATTCCATGAAATGGGCCATTTTGCTGCTCGGCTTCGGCTCCGTCCTGCTGGCCCCGGCCGCCGTGGCACAGGAGGGCTTCCCGAATATCGAGTACATCAACGGAAAGGCCGGATTCCCCGAGAAGATCAAAGGCCAGCTGATCCTGACTCCGACCGAACTCTCCTTCACCAGCAAGGATGGAGCGGCCGTATTCAGCATTCCACTGTCCGAGGTGAAGGACGTCAGCAACTCGGTCGAGGAGAACCCCGGCAGCACGGGACGGAAGCTGCTGCTGGGCATCTTTGCCAACAAGAAGGAGGAGTTCGTCTACATCACCACCGAGACGGCGGCCGCCGCCGAAGCGTTGGTGTTCAAGACCAAGAACAAGATGTCGCCGGGGATCGTGGCCAAGATCCGCTTCCAGGTCAAGAAAACGGCGGGGAGCGGCGAGCCTCCGATCTCAACGGCAGTGCTGGGCGATAGTGCGGTGGACTCGACGTCACATCCCTAGCGACGAGAGAACCCAGCCGGCGGGCTATTAGCCAAGAGCTAGGCGCGGTTCCAGGGTCGGAATGAGCCTTGGTTTACCCCATAGCCCATAGCGCCTAGCCTCTGTTCTCTATTTCAGCGCCGGATGTAGATGATGCAGGTAGGCAAAGAGGGTGATCAGCGCCAGCACCACGACGGCCGCGATCGTGAGCGGGAAGACCAGCAGGCCACTGAAGAGCTTGTGGTCCTGCTTGAGGTGCATGTAGAACATTGCCACCAGCGCGAACTTGATCGCGGAGAGGAACAGCAGGGTCTCGATGAAGATCGGCCCAAAGATCTGCGCGACCAGGGCCGGGCGGCCCTTGTCGGTGATGTCGTAGAGCGCCACCTCGAGAAAGGTCAGGATGAAAAGGACCACCGCGATCTTGGTGTAGACCCAGGGTCCCGGATGGGAGTGCTCGTGCGCGGCCGCGGGAGCGTCCATGGCTTCGGCTCTCACTTGATGAGATAGACGACGGGGAAGATGACGATCCAGACTACGTCCACGAAATGCCAATAGAGTGCGGCCATCTCCAGATTCAGCGACTTCTCCGGCGGCACTTTCCCCTTGAGACCGAACACCAGCACCGAAATCAGCCAGATCAGGCCGATCGTCACGTGACTGCCGTGAAATCCCGTCAGGGTGTAGAAGCTCGATCCGAAGAGGTTGGTGGTGTACCCCAGTCCCTTCTCGGTGTAGAACTTGTGAAACTCGAAGACCTGCATCCCCACGAAGAAGGACCCGGCGGCGATGGTCGCCAGGAGCCACCCGACGAACGCCCTCCGGTTACCCTTCTGGCACCCGTTCAGCGACAGCACGATGAAAAATGAGCTGAACAGCAGCAGCGCGGTGCCGACGGTGACCAGAGGAATCTCCAGCACCGGCTCCAGCACCTGCCCCGACGGCGTGGTCCAGGTCTCGTGCGGCAGGGGGCCGACCAGGCTCTTCCCCTTGTAGACCAGGTAGTTCGAGATCAGGGTAGCAAAGAAGAGGCATTCCGAGCCGATGAAGGTCCAGATCGCCAGCTTCCGGTTGTCGAGGCCGGTCGAGGTCTCGAGAGGCATCGCGTGGGCGTGGTCGGACAAGATCTCAGTCTCCCAATGCGTGAACGGTGAACAGTGAACAGTGAACGGGGGTGACGGGGAGGGCCCCGTTCACGGTTTACCGTTCACTGTTTACCGCACTTCTCATCCCGCCGGCTCCAGCACCCAGCCGTACACCCCCGTGAACAGGATCACCACCCCGGCCAGGTTGACCCACGGGATCCCCACCGGGGCGCCGACCAGGAAGCCCGCCAGCGTCACCGTGATGCCGACGGCCACTACCAGCGGCCAGTAGGATGGGTTGGGCAGGTGGATCCCCTTGCCGCTTACCCGCTGGGGCTCCGGCAGCGAGCCGCCTCGGGCCCGCTTCATCTCCCAGAGCGCGTCGCGCCCGCTGACGGTCGGCACCTCGGCGAAGTTCCACTCCTGGGGCGGTGAAGGGATCGACCACTCGAGGGTGGCCCCGTTCCACGGGTCCGCGGGGGCCGTGGGCTTCTGTCGGGATGCCCGCCACATGTTGTAGATGAAGATCAGCTGCGAGACGATGATGATGAAGACCCCCACCGTCTCCACCAGGTTCCAGAACGCGAAGTTCGATTCCGGCGCGTAGGTGTACACCCGGCGCGGCATCCCGTTGAGCCCGAGGAAGTGCATCGGGAAGAACGTGACATTGAACCCGATCAGCATC
>JBGPJS010000321.1:0-5127 GCA_041485505.1 Gemmatimonadota bacterium
ACGGTGCGGCCGACACCAGCCTGGCCCTGGCCACGGGGAGCATCAGGCAATTACTCCGCTGGCTGGACGAGCACAGCAGCGCGGCGGGTGTCCCGGAGCCCCTGGCGGCACCGCTGGGGCTGGGATTCTCGCTCCGCGAGGGAGACCCGCCGAACCTGCAACCGCGGCGGCGCACAACCGCGAAGGCAGAGCCTCCGGTCGGTTGATGCAACGACGGTCAAGGCGTAGGGGCGCGGCATCCCTAGAGGGACTCCCAACGTCGCCGCCCGCGCCCGTGTGGTGCCGGGGAGCAAGACGGTAAGGGGACCCGAGTCCAACCACGTTTTGTCTTGCGAGGAGGCCCCGCCGGGGCCAACCAAGCAATCCTTCTCCCCGCCGGCCTCACAATGACAGGATGGATCGAGGAACCGGGGATTTCCCCTAGTCGACTCTCACACCCCGCGCCTGTTCCCGATAGGTCGGGAGCGCCTGCTCCAGCTCGGCCCTCAGGTTGAGGACTTGCTCCTTTACATCCTCCGGCAACTCCACCTCCTTCGGCACCTTCTCCTCGTCCAGATGGTCGAGCCAGTTCTCGTCGTAGGCCTCGAGCGCGGCCAGAGCCACCAGGATCTCCTCGTCGAGCGGCTGGGCCTGCGGCTTCTCCGGTTCCGCCTGCGACCGGCCCAGCCACTTCCCGATCAACTGCAGGAGCCGAGTGCCGAGGGTTTCTCTTGGGCCCTGGGGGTGCTGCTGCATGGAGTAGAGCCGCACCCGGTTGAGGAATCGTTTGATCTCACGCGGGGTCCGGGTCCGCCGGTAGACCAGCGGCGTCCAGCGATTGAGCGCCGCGGCAAACTCCGGCGAGTCTTCGGTCGTCGCCACCGGGCGGCGGAGCAGCGAGACGACCGCCGCAATTGCGATGACGGTGAGGCCGAGCCAGAGGATCAGGCGGGATGGTTCGGTGGTGGCGCCGGGCAGCAGGTCGACGCTGGAGGTGTCCTGGTCGGTTGGCCAGCCCGTGCCAAGCGAGGTCTCGACGGCCGGCCCGGCGGGGGCTCGTGGCGCCGACTGCGTGGAGGGGGTGCCGGCGGCGCCACTCCCGCCGCCGCCGGCGCTCTCCGGAGCGTGGCCTCGGCCCAGCCGGAAGAACCAGACCACCAGCAGCGTCGCCGCCACCACCACGACCGATCGCCAGAGGCCGCGCCCGAGCCGCTCAAGGCGCGAGGTCTCGACCGGCGGCGGCGGTGGGGGCAGGATGATGTCCCGCAGTTGGTTTCCGGTCGCCTGGGGCACCGGCACCTCGATGTTGACCAGCTTCTGGAGATAGTGTCTGGCAAATTCGCGGCGGTCCACCCGGCCGCCGTCCGTCCCGGCCTCTTTCTGTTCGCTCAGCTCTTCCGCCACCACCTTGAACCGGAGCCCGACGCAGCCGTCCACGTACTTCCGGTCCATGCCCAGCACGATGAAGCAATCGCCGGCGGAGACCAGGAAGCTGATGGCCTCGAGGATCTCGACCACGTTCTCGGGCTGACAGCGATCGAGGTCGTCGATGAGGATCAAGAGCCGTCGCTGCCCCAGGGCCCGGGTCACCTCCTGGAAGTCCTGCATGAACTGGTACCGGAAGCTGGTCTGGGCCTGGACGTCCCGCAGCTTGAAGGCGCCCTGCATGCTGGCCATCAGACTGGACGGGGAGGCACCGAACGCCTTGAGCCCCTTCATCCAGGTCACCACCGGCCCCGCGGCGGTCCCGATGATCGAGAGAACGCTGGCGGCGACTCCGGTCAGCACCCCGGGACTCAAGGACGGGCTCCCCGGCTTGCTGATCAAATTGGACAGCCAGGTCCCCAGCATCACGAACCGGTCCCAGGTCATGGTCCAATGCGTCGTCAGATAGCCGATCGAGAGGGCGAAGGCCGGCACCAGGAACAGGAGGAGCCTTTGATAGCGCGCGAAGCGGAGCCGGAGTAGCCGGAACCGGAACTCCATCCCGTCCCAGGTAAGCACCGGCGGCACGACGTCCCGCTGCACCGTCTCCAGCAGCGCCGCCAGCAGATGCTCCTCCTTCTGGTGGTGCCAGGCGTTGAACCAGACCGCGCGATAGCCCACCGCCACCAGCTCGGCGCGCAGCAGATTCATCAGGCTGCTCTTGCCAGTGCCCCATTCGCCGGTCACCGCGATGGTGAGCGGCGGCTCGGTCTTCCGGTTCCGGAGAAAGCCGGCCAGACCGGCCGCGATGTGGCCCAGCCCGGTGGCATCGGGGTCGCCACGGCCGATCGGACGATCGGAGATCAGCACGTCAGCGACCGATTCGACCGGCTTGAGCGGCGGCGGAGGTCGCAATCCCATCGCAACCAGCAGCCCTACCGCGATCCAGGTGAGGAAATACCAAGGTGCCACCCAGCGGGTGTAGGGCGCGGTCTCCTGCCAGGTCCTCCCGGTATCGCTGGTGGTGTAGACGATGCCGTCGGCGCTGGCGGCAAAGCCCCGGGTGAGGCCGGTGGTAAAGGAAAGGGTGCGGAGGCGGAGCCGGGTGCCCGCAGTGTCGATCACCTCGGTGCTGTCGTTGGGTTTCGAGCCGCGGCCCCGGTAGAGGACGCCCTGGCTGGCATACCAATAGTGCAGGCTGTCCGCGACGGAGTAGAGCCCTTCGACCTCGTGCCCCCGCGTGGACCGGCCGGACCAGGCCGCCTCCTGGAACAGCGCCTGCGGCGGGCCGCTGTGGTTATCCCACCGAGCCCAGGTGCGCCCGCCGTCCTGACTCTGTCTTCCGCTCTGGTTCCAGGTCAGAACGTCGACGAGACTTCCCAACCCGCGGAGCGCCGCGAAGCCGCTGTCCGGTCGGGTGAAGCGGAACGCCGCCGGAGCCCCATCCAGTTGTCCGACCGGGGCCCAGTGCTCGGCCCCGTCGTCGGTGCGAAACACCTCGCCGTCCTCGGTGGCCCACCATCCCCGCCGGTCATCGATGAACGACACTCGGGCGATGTTGGGGCGGCCGAATACGACCCGCCATCGTGAGTGGCTGGTGTCAGGCGGTTCGTAACTGAGCAGCTGCCGGCCGTCCCGGCTCACGCCCACCATGAGGCCGGATGTCACCCCGAGGGCGGAAAGGGCTCGGCGGTCTCCCGGCACGGTGTCCCAGACGGTGCCGCTGTCGCGGCCGACAAGCAGCACACCCGCCGTGTCGATGCCCGCAGCGCGCTCGGTGTTACCGCTGAAGGCCGCCTCGGCCAGGCCGAGACGGTTCCGCCGGGGCAGCAGGCGCCAGGTGCGGCCGCCGTCCTGGGTGATCCACAGGGTATGATCGTAGTGGATCCCGGCGCCGAACTCGGCGGTGGCGAAGTGCACCTGGGAGAGTCGAGGAGCTTTCTCGGAGAGCGTGTCCCACTGGGCTCCACCGTCGGCCGTGGACCAGCCCCGGAGCTGGTCGTCGGAGAGCCAGCCTGACGTGGCGTTCACCATATGTCCGGCACGAAGCGGGGCCCGGGCCCTGGCATCAAAGATCACCTGCCAGGTGCGGCCGCCGTTCCGGGTGAGGAACGCCGCCTCCCGGGCAACCACCAGGCCAACGGAACTGTCCGCGAAGTCCACTGCCACGATGTCCCAGTGGATCCGGCCGACGACGATATCCCCCGGAGTCGTGTACCGCCCGCCGCCCGCTCCCGACGGTCGGGGATTTTGCTGCTGTTGCCGCTGCTGAACCGGCGATCGAACCGGCTTCTCGGCATCGACGACGGTGGGCGGGAACCCGGTCGAGTCCACCACGATCGAGTCCTGGTGCCACGACCGTCCTTCGTCGTCGCTGTGGAGGAGCAGTCCCCCCTCACCACCGGCCCAGAGCCGGTGAATGTCGTACCGGGTGAACAGGGTGGTGATCCGGCCGGTCACGGCGGACAGCCGGCGAGGGGCGTTCCACTCGAGAGGGTAGCGGACCCACTCGCCAGGCCCAGGCGGGTGGAACGGATCGGGTCTGGGGTCCTGGCGGAAGGCGAACCACGCACTCGCGAGGGCAACGGCCAGCGCGCCGAGAATCCACCCGATCCGCCCCGAGGTCAGCGGGGCAGCGGCACCGGAGTCGCCTACCGGTCTAACGGGGGATGGCGGGGCGTTCTCGCGAGCTTCCATGCTCGGCCTGGGAGGGGGAGGATCCGTAGTGGTGCCCGCCATAGTGCGGCCCGAGGAGGATGGGCGCAAGGATCGGGCTGCTAGATACGTCGGGATTCTCGCTTCGCTCGGGATGACAAGGGGAACGGGGAGCGGGAGAACAGGGAACGGGGAACAGGGAGTGGGGAATGGGAGACTGGCGATAGACCGAGTCAGGCGGGCAGAGGCCGGGCGGAGCCGTCCCGCGGCGGCCGGCCGGATTCACATGGCGCTTGACCCCCATTTGAGTTAGTGATATATGGGTTCGATCGGTCCCCGACGTCGGCATCGATGCCGACGTCACCTTCCCCGCGGCCGGCGGCTGCCATCGTCCCATGGATCACATCGTTTGCCCGAGCTGCGGCCACAAGGCGCTGCCCGTTGCGACCCGATGCCCGGGCTGCGGTCACGACTTTGAGACCCGACTGTTCCAGCAGCCCGACTCCAGCTCCAAGTCCCGCTGGATTCCGCTGGGCCTGCTGGCGGCCGTTGCCGTGGCGGTGGTCGTGATGGTGGGTAACCAGCAACAGGGGCCCCCGGTCACCACGGGAGGACTCCCCCCGCGTCCGGCGGTGCCTGTCGTCGAATCGGTCCCACCACGCCCGGCCCTGGCCCAGCCCCAGCCGCCGCCCCGCGCAGCAACCAGTCCGACCGCCGACAGCGCCCCCGCTCCCACCCCAGCCCCGCCCCGCGCCCTAGCGCCGATTGATGCCGCCGAGCCGGTCGTGCTCGGTCCGGCCGAACGCCGTTACGCCAACACCTGGGTCAACGTCCGCGCCGATCGCAACCGCAACGCAGCGGTGGTCCGGACCTTGAAACCCGGCGAGACCGTGATGGTCGACTCGCTCATTCAGGGGTGGTATCGGGCGGTGGCCGCCGGGCAGCTGGTGGGATACGTCGACCGCAGCTTTCTGGACCAGACACCTCGCTGACGGGGAACCGGGAACGGGAAAACGGGGAACGGGCGCGCCGGTTGAAGGCAGCCCCCGTTCCCCGTTCCCCGTTCCC
>JBGPJS010000322.1:0-5125 GCA_041485505.1 Gemmatimonadota bacterium
GCCGGCTCCTCACCGCCGCGGTCCATCCGGCGGCCAGCTCTTCATGGCCCGAGGTACCGCCGAACTTGAGGAGGTCTTCGGTGGCCTCGGCCTCGGCGACGTCGATCACATCGTCGAACGTCACCCGGCCGAGCAGCTTCCCGCTCCCATCCACCACCGGCACCGCTGGGAGATTGTAGCGCTTGAGGGTCCGTGCCACCTCTTCCTGGTCCAAGTCAGGAGCGACCCGGATATCGGCCCCCTCCATGATCTCGCCGACGGGGCGCCAGGGTTGGCTGATTACCAGCTCCTTAAACGGGAGCACACCCTTGAGGCGCCTCTCGGCGTCCACCACGTAGACCTGGTAGAACTCCTCGACCTCCTCCGCCTGTCGCCGGATGGCATCGATCGCTTCGGCGGCGGTATCCGTCTTCAGTACCGTGACCAGCCGGGTGGTCATCAGGCCGCCGGCGGTTTCCTTGTCGTATTGCAGGAGCCGTTCGACGTCGGCGCGATCCTCGACCTGGTTGAGGATGGCCTCCTTGTCCTGCGGATCCATGCCGCCGAGGAGATCGGCCGCGTCGTCGTCCGGCAGCTGGTCCACGATATCGGCGGCCTGGCCCGGATCGAGGGCGGCCAGGGTTTCTTCCGCCTGGCCCTCGTCGGCCATCTCGACCAGTGCCTGCCCCGAGAGACGCCGCGGCAGTGCCTGGATCACCTCCAGGCGCTGTTCCTCGTCCAACTCGGCGAGCACGTCGCCCAGGTCGGCGGGCCCGGCGTCTTTGGCCCGCACCAGGAACCCCTTGAGATTCCCCGAACGGACCAACTGGATCATGGACTGGACCAGCGACGGGCGGGAGGTCACGCGGACCCTCCGGCGCCGCCGGGCGGGGCCAGGGTGACCGGTGCGGGCGGGCGGGGACGGATCAGCACCCGCTCGATCCGGTTGGGCGAGGCCTGTACCACGTCGAATTCAAGGTCGCGCACCAGGAATCGCTCGCCCGAGGTGGGGATCCGTCCGGCCAGCTCGGTGAGCACGCCGCCGACCGTGCTGGTGCGGACGCTCGGCAGCGTCACGCCGAAGCGCTCCTCGATCGCGGCGATGGGGGTGGTGCCATCGGCCTCGATGATGGCGGGCGGCGTGCCCGCGGCCGCGTTGGCCCCCTCGTCGTGCTCGTCGAAGATCTCCCCCACCAGCTCCTCGAGCAGATCCTCCAGCGTCACAATGCCGAGGGTCCCACCGAATTCATCGAGCACCACCGCGAGATGCCGGCGCTCCCGCTGCATGTCGAGCAGCAGGTCGCCGCAAGTCCGGCTGGCGGGCGCCGCCGCCACCGGGCGCACCGGGAGCGGATCGCCCTGCTTGAGCTTGAAGAGATCGAAGGCGTGCAACATGCCGACGATCTCGTCCAAGGTGCCCCGGTAGACCGGGATCCGGCTGTAACCGCTCTGGGCGAAGACCTGGGCGATGACCTCCAGCGAGGAATCCTCGGCGATAGCCACCAGTTCGGTCCGCGGCGTCATGATCTCGCGCACCAGCCGCTCCGAGAAGGTCATGACGCCGCCGACCATGATCAACTCCTCATCGGTGGAGAGTCCGGCGGCGGCCCCTTCCCGCCACAGCGCGCGCAGCTCCGTGGGCCCGGTGGCGGGCCGGGCGGGCAGGAGCGGGTGAAGCACCCGGGCCCAAGGACGAAGGATCGGGACGATCCCGGTTCGCATCGTCTCGGCATAGGGCCGTGCCAGCCAGCGGGGGATCAGGTATCCGCTGAACAGAACGAACGGTACCGCGACCAGCACGACGAACAGCGCCAGGTAGATGAGGTGCGAGCCGGTGAAGATGGCCGGCGCGGCGGCGCCCAGGAACACCACGCCAAGGGAGGTGGTGGCGGAGGCGACCGCGAGGTAGTCCTCGATCTCGGCCAGCCACGCGAGAGAGCCGGGGCCTCCCCGTAGCTGGCGGGAGACGGCGCGGGTGAGCTCGAGCCGGCTCACCGAGACCAGCGCGGTGGCCGCGACCGCCCCGAAGACCGCCAGGCCAAGCCCGACCAGCACGATGGCCCAGATCACGCGGATTCCTCCTCCGACTCGGCGGACGTGGACTTGACCGCTGGCCGCTGGACACTCACTCGCCGCACTCGCCGCCGCGCCATCTGGTCGACGACGATGTGGAACCCGTCGAGGTCGATCGCCTCACCGGTGCGAGGCACCCGGCCAAATTCGGCAAGCACCAGTCCCCCTACGGTGCTCACGTCCTCGCGGCTAAAGCGGTGGCCGAGTACCGACTCAAGTTCGGAGAGCGGAACCCCGCCTTCGACCTGGAGTTGCTCGCCGGCGCGCTCCTGGATCGGGACCGCCTCGTCGGTGTCATACTCGTCCTGGATCTCGCCGACGATCTGCTCGAGAATGTCTTCGAGCGTCACGATCCCCGCGGTCCCACCGAACTCGTCCACGACCACCGCCAGGTGGCTGGGGCCCCGTTGGAAATCGCGGAGTTGCCGGTCCAGGGTCTTTCCTTCCGGCACGAAGGCGGCGGGTCGGATCAGACTGTTCCAGGAGACCGCCGGCCCCCCCGATTGGGCCAGACTCGCCAGCATATCCTTGGCGAAGAGCACCCCCACCACGGCGTCAGGCTGGCCTTCGTAGACCAGCAGCCGCGCGTGTTCGGAACGGCGGAGCACCGTGATGACCTGGTCCCTCGGCGCGCTTGCGTCCACCGCGACGATATCGATCCGCGGCGTCATCACCTCCGCCACCGTCGTGTCCGCCAGCGAAAAGAGTCCCAGCAGCATGTCCCGCCGTGCCGGCCCGCTCTCCCGTCGGTGTACCGTCTGCGCCGGACGGCTCCGGCGGTCGGCCCAGGCGACGGCCCGGAGCAGTGGACCGAAGACCTTGAGAGTCCGGACCGCAAGGGGCCGGGCCAGTCCCGGCAGTTCCGGAGCGATCGAGGCCAGCATGCGGGGAAGGATGTCGCCCACGACCCAGAAGAGCCCGGCGGTCAGGAGGAAGCGCCAGGCAGCACCGATCGGCGCCCACGCCCACCAGGAGACCGCCGTCCCCCCTCCCGCCGCGGCCAGGACCAACAAGGCGAGGTGGGCGACGTGGAGTGCGCGCGAGGGCGTCAACCGTCCGGCCTCGGCGGGGAGCTGGTCCGCCAGCACTCGGGGCAGGTCGGCATCGGTTTCCGCCGCCAAGGCCAGCCAGCCGGCCCAGAGCGCGAAGAACGCCGCGGCCAGTGGAGCGACCAGGAGCTGCAAGGCCGCGATCATGCCAGCGCCCTCACGTACCGCTCCTGCCGGCGCCACATCGGGCATCGCATCCGACCGCCTCCCTCCGGGTGATCGTAACCAAGAACGTGGAGCGTGCCGTGGACCAGGAGGCGGGTGAGTTCCTCGCGCACTGGAATCCCCCGGACCCGCGCTTCCTGCCGAGCCGCCTCCGCGCAGATATAAACATCGCCGAGCAGCCAGCCATCGGGAGCGGCGAGCGGGAACGCGAGGACATCGGTCCTGCGATCATGTCCCAGGTATCGAAAATTGAGACTCCGCATGGCGCGGGGGCCCAGAAAAGTGATGGACACGGAGGCCGAGCGCCGCTCGCGCGTGAGTACGCCACGGACGATGCGGGCGACGCGCGGCGCGGGCAGGGACAGCGTCCGGCCGTGGACCGAGACGGTGGGACGGCGGGACGGGGGGACGGTGGTGGACTGCTCCACAGCTTTCCGCCGTACCGCCCTACCGCCGTAGCGGCCACTCACCTTATTTCCCGAACCCCGCCGTGATCCCGCCACTCTCACTGGGATAGTCCAATCGGTTGTGATAGACGCCGGTCATGATCCGCACGAACTCCTCGGTGATCCGATCGAGGTCGTGCAGGGTCAACGGTGTGTCGCGCAGCTGGCCGGATGCGACCTTCTGCTCTACCAGGTGCTCCACCGCTTCTCGCACCCGGCCGGGAGTGGGGTCCTCCAGCACCCGGAGCGCGGCCTCCGTGGAATCGGCCAGCATGGCGATCGCGGTCTCGGCCGAGCGGGGCCGCGGACCGGGATAGCGGAATTCCTCCGCGTCGGGATCCACCCGTCCCCTGGCCCGGTCGAGAAAGTACTCCAGGCGGCTGGTGCCGTGATGCTCTGGAATAAAATTGCGGATCACCTGTGGTAACCCCGCTTCGGCCGCGAGTTGGAGGCCGTCGGGCACATGACTCCGGACGATCTGGGCCGATTGCTCCGGCTTGAGTTTGTCATGCGGGTTTCCGCCGTGGATCTGATTCTCCACGAAGTATTGCGGAGCCTTGAGCTTTCCGATGTCGTGATAGTAGCAGCCGACGCGCGCCAGCAGCCCGTTGGCGCCGATGGCGTTGCAGGCCGCCTCGCAGACGTTGGCCATCGAGACGCTGTGGGCGTAGGTCCCCGGGGCCTCCGTCGCGAGACGGCGAAGCAGTTTCTGGCTGGGGTCCGAGAGCTCGAGCAGGGTCAGGTCGGTGGTGATTCGGGTGAGCGACTCGCAGACCGGAAGGAGGATGATGGCCACCGAAGCGCTACCCAGCGCGGTGATCCCTCCGGCCACCGCGCTCTGCACGATCGTCTCAGGACGCCAGCCGAACATCAGGCCGAGGGCTACCGCCGCCAAGGCATCGGCCCCGGTCACCGCGCCGATGGTGAGGTATACCTGGCTCCGACGCCGTACCACCCGCATGCTGAGCGCAGCCGCGATTCCGCCCGCCAGGCCGTAGAACAACACATGAATCTCATGGAGCCCGGGCTGCTCGCCCAGCAGGATGGCCAAGGTGGCCGCGGCGAAGACCGAAACCCTTCCATTATAGAGCACCGTGATCAGGATCGTGGCGAAGGGAATCGGGAGCAGCTCCGGTCGGCCGGGGAAACTGCGCACCAGGGCGGCGGAGAGGACGATGACCAGCGCGAACAGTCCCGCGAAAAAGACCATCTCGCGCCATTCACGGTAAGTTTCCCGGCGGTAGTTTAGGAGGAGCAACCAGAAAATGCTCAGCAACATGCCGTCGCGGAGCAGCGATCCGACGAAGATCGGACCGATTCCGCCCGCGGCCAGGTCGGCGGCAGTCGGGGGAAAGGCCAGTCGGGTCACCAGCCCGACTCCGAGCAGGAGTCCCCAGCGCGCGGCGTGTAACC
>JBGPJS010000323.1:0-5123 GCA_041485505.1 Gemmatimonadota bacterium
CACCGGCATCACCCTGATCGTACGGACGGCCAAGAGCTTGGCGGAAAAGACCCATGACGCCGTGGTAGCCTCCGTGCCGGTCGCCGCAGAACAGCGCGTCACCTTCGAAAGCGCCGGTGAATACGCCCTGAACATCGAAGGGACCCGGTTCAGCAACGACTTCCTCGGCCTAGACTATTCACTGGAAAGTGGGGAAACCGGGCTGGCGGTGCCACTTCGGTCGGTCCTCTTCCACACTCATGTCAGCGGTATTTCCCGGAGCAGAACGGAGCTCAAGAGCTTCGAGCTGCCCGCTCCGGGCACCTACGTGCTCCGGGTTCGAGGCAACCGTCTTGCCTCGAGTGACCCCAACAACCGCATTGTCTTTGCCCGGCCACTTGGTGGCAGCGTGGTCAGTCATGTCCTCGCCTTGGTTGCGCTCGGAATTCTCACCATCGGATCGCTGGTAGGCTCGATACTGGTCCCCGTGGCGGTGCAGGGTGGCTTGTCCTCTGGGATTTCCACGGGGAGACCGGCTCCGCCTGGCGCCCAGCTGCCGCTCGAATACCAAATCGCCCACAGTGACGCCATCATCCGCGCCCGCACCACGCTGACCGGCGCCGGAGCACGATTCCAGGTTCTTGCCACCTGGAAAGGCACCCTCCATCCGATGACCGCAGGCCTGGGCACCGCGGAAGGCCTCTATTCCGAAGCCCAGGCATTGGAGCGGCTCGGCTATGGGCCGGTGGCCGGCCAGGAGGTGATCATGCTGCTGCTGCCGCTCCCCGGCACCGAGACCGGCGGCCCCCCTCACAACATCATGGCGCAGCCACTCGAGATCTTGCCGATTGTGGACGGGAAGGTGGTCTACCCAGCATTCAACTCGGGTGTTGTGCGAGAGCTGACGGTGGAAGAACTGCAGCGACTCGTCACTGGAGGGCAGGCCAACTGAGGACCGCATGATCCTCATTCAGGTGCCGGTACCGCTCGGCGACATCATCGCGGCGCGCGAGCGCATTCGGGGAGTGGCGCTCCGAACCCCGCTCGTGAGGTTCCACGTCGACGCTCCAGCGGAGATCTGGCTCAAGCTCGAAAACCTCCAGCCCATCGGTTCGTTCAAGCTGCGTGGGGCGGCGAATGCCATGGCGCGCATGACACCGCACGAGCTGGCGGCCGGGGTGGTTACCGCCAGCGCCGGCAACATGGCGCAGGGCGTGGCGTGGTGCGCGCGATCGCTGGGCATTCCGTGCCGGGTTATCGTGCCCGATCACGCACCCAGAGCAAAGACGGACGCCGTCGAGCGGTTAGGAGGCGAGATCATCCGGCGGCCGTTCGCCGAGTGGTGGGAGGTCCTCATGACCCATGACACGGGGGGCGTACCCGGTGCTTTCATTCATCCGGTGGTGCATAACGACGTGATTGCCGGCAACGGTACCATTGGATTGGAAATCCTCGAGGATCTGCCCGACGTGGATACGGTGGTGGTGCCGTATGGCGGCGGGGGACTGAGCTGCGGCATCGCGTCCGCGGTGAAGGCACTGCGACCGTCGGCTCGGGTGTACGCGGCGGAAGTGGAGACTGCCGCGCCCCTTGCCGCTTCGCTCGCGGCGGGGCGGCCGTCGAGCGTCGAGTACATCGCCAGTTTTGTCGATGGCATTGGTGGTCGCGCCCTGCTCGCCGACATGTGGCCGCTGGCCCGCGCAGTGCTTGACGGCGCCCTGGTGTCGGCGTTAGGCGAGGTGGCCGCGGCGATCAGGCTGCTGGTGGAACGGGCCCGCGTGGTCGCGGAGGGGGCGGGTGCCGCCGGATTGGCGGCCGCGCTCGCCGGCAAAGCCGGAGCCGGCAAGGTGGTCTGCGTCGTCTCCGGCGGCAACATCGACGCCGACAGGCTCTCCCGCATTCTTGCCGGTGAGGTGCCGTGACGTCCTAAGGCGACGTCCCGACGACAGCGCTTACCAGCCGCACCGGTAGCCCGCCATTCCTGGCCTGAAATCGGCTCTCGAAATCAAGACCGGTCTGGCGCTCGAGCATCGGGTCGGCGGAGAGCATCGCAAGCGACCAGCCCACACAGCGCTTCCGAACCACGTTGCCGAGCTGTGCATACAGGTCACGCAAACGAAGGCGCTCGCCTACCCGTACCCCGTACGGCGGGTTGGTGACAAGCCAGCCCGTTTCGGCGGGCGGCGCCATGGCGGACAATGCGCAGCGTCTCAGCGTCACGTCGCCCACGACCCCGGCCCGAGCGGCGTTCTCGGCGGCGGCCGCGATCGCACCCGCGTCGCGATCGGAGCCGAGGATCGGCGCGGGCGCGTGAGGCAGGACTCCCGCCGTCGCCTCGTCGCGCATCGCATCCCACAGTGCATCGTCGTAGGTGGGCCAGGCTTGAAATGCGAAGCGCCGATTGAGCCCTGGCGGAATCCGCCGGGCCAGGAGCGCCCCTTCGATCACGATCGTCCCCGACCCGCACAAAGGATCGATGAGCGGCCGACTGGAGTCCCAGCCGCTTCCGAGCAACATCGCCGCCGCGAGCGTCTCACGGAGCGGCGCCTTCGCCACCTCCTGGCGATAACCTCGTCGATGCAGCAGTTCGCCGGAGGCGTCGGCACTGATGGTGCATTGGTCGCGGAGGAGGCGGACGATGAAGAGCTGGGCGGGACGTCGGGACGACGGAACGGCGGGAGCGGGTCCGACCGGAGGGCCGTTTACCGCCGTGCCGCCGTACCGCCCTACCGCCGTGAGCAACCGCTGCTCCACCGCTCCGCCATGATAGAGTTTCGACTTCCGCGACGTGACCTGAAACTCGGCCTCGCCCCCCGCGGTGAGGAACCGCTCCCAGCATAGCTTGCCGGCATGGCGTTCGAGTTCGTGAAAGGTGCGGGCGTGGAACTCGCCTATCCGGACGATGATCCGGGTCGCGGTGCGGAGATGGAGATTGGCGGCGTAGAGCTGGGCCAGGGTAGCCGGAAAGTTCACGCCCCCCGGCTCCATTCCGGAAGGCGTGACGCCAAGGGCGATCAGTTCGGCAGCGGTGATCGCTTCGATCCCCGGCGCGACAATCGCGTAGCAGGAGTGGATCTCGGGTAGGGAGGCCATCGGGGAACCTAACGAACACCCACCTGTAGGGGCGCAGTATGCTGCGCCCTTACGGCACTGCCGCGCCCGCCCCGGGTCATTTGAACGAAATCAATTCCACCTCAAAGATCAGCGTCGCGTTGGGCCCGATCTTGGGGGGCGAACCGGCCTCGCCGTAGGCCAGTTTGGCGGGAATGACGAACTGGTACTTGGCCCCCGCGTTCATCAGCTGCAGCCCTTCGGTCCATCCGGGAATGACGCTGCGAAGCGGGAAGGTGACCGGCCCCTGCTGCGATTTGTCGAACTCGTCACCGTTGAGGAGGGTCCCCCGGTAGTTGACCGTGACTGTGTTGGAGGCGGTCGGCTTGGGTCCGCTCCCCGCCTTCAGCACCTTGTACTGCAGGCCGCTGGCGGTGGCCTGGACCCCGTCCTTGCTCTTGTTAGCCGCAAGAAACGCCTCGCCCTCCTTCGTGTTGGTGATCGCGGATGCGGAATCCCGTAGGTGCGCCTTGGCGACCATTTCGCTCTGGAACTCGGTCATCACCGTCTGAATCTGCTGGTCAGTAAGGAGGGGCTTGCCGTCACCCAACGCGTCGCGGAGTCCCTGGAGAACAATCTCGGGCGTGACGGTGATGCCCTGGTCCTTGAAGCTACGCCCCATCTGGAGACCGATGATGTAACTCACTTTCTCGGTGGAGGTCTTGAGGTCTGACACCTGCTGAGCCTTCGGTTGGGCGCACCCGAGCAGGGTCGCCGCGCAAACGGCCGTGACGGCCAGCGTCTTCATGTGATCTCCGGCAGGATTCGGGTCGTAAGATGGATTTCGAGAGGCCGGAATATACACTACCCCCCGGAGGGGAACAGCGGCGCGCTTCCAGCTGGCCGAAGAATCTCTTTCAGGGATCGGACTGGACAGACGTCGGGTTCCGCCAGAGACTATAGTGGCGGATCTTGCTGGTGGCGCCGGGACTCCCACCTGCTTCCACCCCTTTCCGGAGCGCTCTCGTGGAGCTGCAATACGTCGACGACCGTCTCCCCCGGCGGATCGATGGCTGGCACAGTCCTATCCTCGGGCAGTCCATGCCCATCGTGAGCTACGGGGAGCGCGGACGGCCCATGCTCCTGTTTCCAACTGCCGCGGCCGATTTCCTTGAGAACGAACGATTCTTCCTCATCAAGTCCGTCGAGCCCGCCATCCTGGCCGGTCGGGTACGGTTCTTCTCGATTGACAGCATCAACCGGCAGGGCTGGATGGAGGACAGTCTCCCGGTGCGGGAGAAGGCCCGCCGCCAGGCTCTGTATGCACGCTACATCGAGGAAGAAGTGGTCCCCTACATCCGCGGAGTCTGCGGCAACGCCGAGGTACGGATCGGAACCACGGGGGCGAGCTTCGGCGCCTTTCACGCCGCGAACACATTGTTCCGCCGCCCCGATCTCTTCGACGCCCTGATCGCGATGAGCGGATTCTATGATCTCGGACCCGACTACCTGAAAGGTTACTCGGACGACAACTGCTTCTACCACAATCCGGCCTGGTACCTTGCCGGTCTCTCGGGCCCACCTCTCGAACTCCTGCAGACTGCCTGCCGGATCACCATCGTGACCGGGCAGGGAGCCTACGAGGCCCCGGCTGCCTCCCGCTCGCTCTCCGAGATCCTGACGACGAAGGGCATTCCCCATCTCCTGGATCTCTGGGGACACGATGTACGCCACGACTGGCCCTCCTGGCGGCAGATGCTCCCGTACCATCTAGAGAAGCTCCTCGACACTTGAGCGGTGCCGGTGACGGGTCCGGACCCCAAGGCTATTCTCGCGGCAGTCGCTCGGGCAGGTCCGCCAGCACATACGCCATCACCGCCATGGTCGCCACACAGAGTGCCATCTGCCGAGGATCCAGCTTGTCGAGCGTGTCTCCTTCCGCGTGGTGGTACCAGAAGTAACGCGAGGGATCCACCTTGAGCCCAAACCCCGGGACGCCTTGCTCGACCAGCGGCGTGATATCGGCGTCGGGGCTCTCCTCCGCCTTGTCGATCTCGGATGCGTTGATGCTCTGGAGCAGGCCGGCGACCTGC
>JBGPJS010000324.1:0-5122 GCA_041485505.1 Gemmatimonadota bacterium
CGCAAGACGGTCGATCTCTCCATGCGGGTGGTGGACCTCCTCTCCCCCATCGGGAAGGGCCAGCGCGGCCTGATCGTGGCGCCGCCCAAGGCCGGCAAGACCATTCTGCTGCAGAAGCTGGCCAACGCCATCAGCGAGAACCATCCCGAAATCGTCCTCATCGTCTTGCTGATCGACGAACGGCCCGAGGAAGTCACCGACATGCAGGAGAACGTGAAAGCGGAAGTCATCTCCTCCACCTTCGACGAACCCGCCGACCGACACGTGCAGGTGGCGGATATGGTCATCGAAAAGTCCAAGCGCCTGGTCGAGCATGGCCGCGATGTCGTTATTCTCCTTGACTCCATTACCCGGCTGGCCCGGGCCCACAACGTCGTGGTGCCGCACTCAGGCAAGATTCTTTCCGGCGGGGTCGACGCCAATGCCCTCCAGAAGCCCAAGCGGTTTTTCGGCGCCGCCCGAAACATCGACGGCGGCGGCTCTCTCACCATTATCGCCACCGCGCTCATCGACACCGGGAGCCGGATGGACGAGGTGATCTTCGAGGAGTTCAAGGGCACCGGCAACATGGAACTGGTCCTGGACCGCCGCCTGGCCGACCGGCGGATCTACCCCGCCATCGACATCCAGCGCACCTCGACCCGCAAGGAGGAGCTCCTGATGGACAAGGATGAGCTCAACCGGGTCTACCTCCTGCGGAACTTCCTGGCCGACATGCCACCGGTGGAAGCGCTGGAGTTCCTCCTCGAGCGGATGAAGCGGACCAAGAACAACAAGGAGTTCTTCGCCACCATGGCGCAATGAAGAACTGCGTGAACGGTGAACAGTAACCAGTGAACCGGGGGGCCGATCTCAACGGAGCCCCTGTTTACTGTTCACCGTTTACTGTTCACACTCATGGCCATTCCACCGACCGGGCGCGTTCTTGCAGTGGACTGGGGGCAGGTCCGCATCGGCCTGGCCCTGAGCGACGAAACTCAGACCCTCGCCTCTCCCCTGGCGACTCTGACCCGCCGCCAGGGGAAGCGCTTCCCCACGCCAAGATTCCTGGCGCTGGTGGAGGCCCATACGCCGGTCGGGCTCGTGGTTGGGCTCCCCCTTGCCCCCGAAGGGACCGAATCCCCCTCTTCCACCGCGGCGCGCGAACTGGCACAACACCTCGAGGCAAGGACCGCACTCCCGCTGGAGCTCTGGGACGAGCGCATGAGTACGGCTCGCGCGCTCAGCGCCATTCGCGAGCAGGGGGGGAGTACGAGGGGCCGCCGGGAGGATGTGGACGCACTCGCCGCCGCGGTCTTGCTGCAGCACTTTCTGGATGCGCGGCGAGGTGGTTGCTCATGAGGGTCCTCTTCGCCTTCTCCGTCCTCTTCGCCCTTTCCGCCTGCTCTCCCCCGCCCGATGCCCCTCGCGAACGCATTGTCGTCCCCACCGGTGCCTCGTTCAACCAGGTCACGGACAGTCTCACGGCCCACGGTGTCATCGGGATAAGACCCTGGTTCAAATTCCTTGCCCGGGTGCGACGCCTGGACCGCGAGGTGCACGCCGGGGTCTATGAGTTCCCCCGGGGGAGCAGCGCGTGGTTGGTCCTGACTTCGCTCGCGGCCGGAAAGATCGTGTTGGTGAGGTTCACGGCTCCCGAAGGGCTCACCGTCCTAGAGCTCGCGGACGTGGCCGAGGCTCGGCTCAAGATCCCCGCCGAGTCCCTGATCGTGGCGGCGGACGACTTGGACGAATCGGAAGAGCTCGGTCTCGCGCGCACCAGCCTGGAAGGCTTTCTCCTCCCCGAGACGTACGAGGTGCGGGAAGGGATCTCGGCCCGGGAGCTGGTGCGCACCATGGTGGAGGAATTCCAGCGCCGGTGGTCCCCCGGTTGGGATGCCCGGCTCGATTCCTTGCGGCTCTCCCGCGCCGATCTCGTGTCTCTGGCGTCAATCGTCGAGGGGGAGGCCCGGCATGATGAGGACCGGCCCATCATCGCGGGGGTCTACCTGAACCGGCTGCGGCGCGGAATGCCGCTTCAGGCGGACCCGACGGTCCAATACGCCATTCAACTCAAGACCGGAGAAAGGAAGCCAAGGCTCTTCTTCAAGGATTACGAGATCCCCTCCGCCTACAACACCTATCTCCACCCCGGACTCCCGCCCGGACCGGTAAACTCACCAGGCATCAAGAGCATTGCCGCGGCGCTCTATCCCGCCGAGGTGCCCTATCTCTATTTCGTGGCTGGCCCGGACGGGCGCCACGTCTTCAGCCGCACCGCCGAAGAGCACAACCGGGCGATCGCACGAATTCGGGAGCTGCAAAAAGGCGGAACGGCGCAATGGCACCAACGCGGGAAGAAAGTAGTCTCCCCCAGACCTGCTCCCGCCGGACCGCCTCACCGCCCTCCCGCCCTTGAATAGGCTCGCGACGCCGCTTCCACATCCTCCGCTCCGAGAATCCCCGACACCACGGCCACACCGACGCCTCCCGCGTCCAACACCGGCACAATGTCTTCAGGCTTCACTCCGCCGATCGCCACACAGGGCCGGCCTCCAGCGAGCAAGACCAGCCGGCGAAATCCCTCGGCACCCAGCGCCTTACCCGCATCGGCCTTGGTGCCGGTGTCCCGCCAGGGTCCGATGCCCCAGTAGTCCGCCGCTCCCGCCCATTCCACCTCTCCCACGGAGCCTACCGAAGCGCCGATTACCCTCCCATGAAGCAGCCCTCTTACCAAAGCCACCGGCACGTCGTCCGGGCCAAGATGCACCCCGCACTCCCCGGCCACCGCCACGTCGGGGCGGTCGTTGACGATCACCGGCACCGGAAGGCCGGCGCGGAGTTCGCGGGCCCGCGCGAGAAGTTCTCTGGCCGGCGCCTGCTTGAGACGCAACTGGACGCTGGTGACACCGCCGCGGACCGCGGCTTGGCAGACGGCGAGAAGATCTCGTCCGGCCAGCAGGCGATCGTCGGTCACCAGCATGAGCCGGAGCTGTTGCGCTAGATTGTTCTCCATGTCCGAACGCCTCCTCCGCGGCTTGCGCGGTGCCACCACCGTGGACCGGGACAGCCCCGACGAGATCATCGCCGCCACCGATGAGCTCCTGCACGCCCTGGTCGCGGCCAACGATCTCGTCCCCGCCGACATCGTAAGCGCACTATTCACCGTTACCGAAGATCTGGTCTCCACCTTTCCCGCCCGAGCGTCGCGGGGACACGGCTGGGACCACGTGGCGATCATGCACGCCACCGAGATTCCGGTACCCGGCTCCCTCCCCCGCTGCATCCGCGTGCTGGTCCATGCCTACAGTCCCAAGACCCCGCCGGAAATCAAGCATTGCTATCTCCGCGACGCCAAGGTGTTGCGGCCCGACCGGTGAGCCGGAAGCGGTGAGAAGCGAGATGGAGACCGTCTGCGTCTCCGCCCGCGGCGCCGCCCGGTGGCAACACGGCCACCCCTGGATCTTCCGAAGCGATGTGCAGGGTGGAGGGGATGAGCCCGGACTGGTCCGGGTGCTGGATGGTCGCCGCAGGCTTCTCGGCCAGGCGCTCTATTCACCTAGGTCAGAGATCCGCCTTCGGCTGCTCGAACCGACGGAGCGGCCCGTGGACTCCCAATGGTGGCGGGAGCGACTCGCCACCTGTGCTAGAGACCGCCGCGAAATCGACGCCACGGCGTTTCGGCTGGTTCATGGTGAGGGCGACGGCCTGCCCTCGCTGGTGGTGGATCGCTATGATCGCTGGCTCGTGGTCCAGCTCCTTTCCGCCGGCATCGAGACGCTGCGGGAGACGATTCTCGATGCCCTGAGCCAGGTCTTTACCCCGGACGGCATTCTGCTCCGGAATGACGTGCCGGTCCGTCGTCGCGAGGGTTTGCCGGAGGAAATCGTGCTGGCTAGAGGCCAGGTGCCCGACCTGGTCGAAGTCCGTGAAGGCCCGGTCCGGTTTCTCGCAGCGCCCTGGCTGGGCCAGAAAACCGGGGCCTTCCTCGACCAACGACCCGCCCGCCTGCTGGCCGGAGAGCTGACTCACCCCGGAGGCCAGGCGCTCGACTGTTTCACCTATCATGGGAGTTTTGCGCTTCACCTGGCCCGGAAGGCAGGCCGGGTCACCGCGATCGATGCCAGCCAGGCCGCGCTGAGTCGGGGCGCCGACAACGCCCGGCTCAACGGATTGTCCAATCTCGATTGGGTGGAGGGCGATGCCTTTGAGATCCTGCGGGGCTACCAACGAACCCGCCGTCGTTTCGACACCATCGTCCTTGATCCGCCCGCCTTTGCCAAGTCCAAGTCTGCGGTCCCCGGGGCCCTCCGGGGCTACAAGGAGATCAACCTGCGCGGCATGAAGCTCCTCACACCCGGCGGCATCCTCCTTACCGCCTCCTGCTCCTTTCACGTCGGGCGGCCCGCTTTCCTCCAGATGCTCGCCGCCGCTGCAGCCGACAGCGGTCGCCGGATGACGCTGACCCATCTGCTCGGCCAGGGGATCGACCATCCCGAAGTCATGACGATTCCAGAGACCGGGTATCTGAAAGGCGCCGTGCTCAGGGCCGATTGATCCAAGCCGCGATGTCGTCGATGACCTCAGTCGAGATGTGGCCGGGTATGGCGTATTCCGCAGGCAGGCTCTTTCCTTCTCCCGCGATGAACAGGTGGTTGAGCCCCGGGTACGACTTGAGCCTTACTCCGGGCTTGTTGCGAAGTCCCTCCTGCCACCGGCGAAAGTCCTCCATGGTAACCTGATAGTCCCGCTCCCCTTGCAGGATCAGCATCGGCTGCGAAAGGCGAGCGGCCACCGCGGGCGGATCATAACCCCGCAGATCCAGCCAGTACCCCGCCGGGGCACCGATGATCCAGTCGGTCCCGGCGGAGTCGGAGAGTTCGAGCGTTTTCACCCGCTCGGCCCCCTGCCGCATAGCCTCCATCTGGGCTCGGCCCTCAGCCGTCTGATTTTCGGAGAGCCGGCCGAGGTACTGCAACTGCTCCAGAATCACGTCCTCCAGCGGCCGTGCGAGTCCGGCCAGGACGATAAGGCCGGCGATCTCCGAGTGATCCTGGCCGATCCGCGGAATCAGCATGCCACCGAGACTGTGCCCCAGGACAAAGATTCGCCTGGGATCGATCTCCTCGTGACCCAGGAGAAG
>JBGPJS010000325.1:0-5120 GCA_041485505.1 Gemmatimonadota bacterium
GGCGAAGCCGGGGAGCATCACGCCGCATACCCAGTTCAACGCCGAGGTGTACGTACTGACGAAGGAAGAGGGGGGGCGGCACACGCCGTTCTTCAAGGGGTACCGGCCCCAGTTTTATTTTCGGACGACGGACGTGACGGGGAGCGTGGAGCTGCCGGAAGGGGTGGAGATG
Source organism: Gemmatimonadota bacterium (assembly GCA_041485505.1). GTDB lineage: Bacteria > Gemmatimonadota > Gemmatimonadetes > Gemmatimonadales > GWC2-71-9 > JBDUEA01. Next base: position 173 of record JBGPJS010000325.1, read on the forward strand.
GTGATGCCGGGGGACAACATCCAGATGACGATCGAACTGATCATCCCGGTGGCGATGGACGAGGGGCTGCGCTTCGCGATCCGGGAGGGCGGGCGGACGGTGGGAGCGGGCGTGGTGACCAAGATTCTGAAGTAGCCGTTAGCCTTTGGCCGTTGGCCGTTAGCCAATGACTAACGACTAATGGCTGTCAGTTTCTATAGATAGACAGGGGCGACGATGCCGCGCGAGAAGATCATCCTGGAGTGCACCGATTGTAAGGATCGGAACTACTTCACCGACAAGAACAAGCGGTAGCATCCCGAGCGGGTGGAGTGGAAAAAATTCTGCCCCCGGTGCAACAAGCACGCGCTCCACAAAGAATCGAAGTAGCTCATGGAAGCCGAGAAGAAGCCGGCGTCCGGAGCCGCCCTCTGGGTGGCGCAGAGCCGGCAGTTCCTGGTGGCCACGCGGGGCGAGATGTCGAAGGTCACCTGGCCGACTCGGGATGAGCTCATCAAGGCCACCCGCATGATCCTGGTGCTGTCGGTGGCGTTGGGACTGGTCATCGGGTGGATGGATCTCCTGCTCAACCTCATCCTGGTGGATGCGGTCGCCACCTTCACGCGATGATCGGGACCACGATGGAATACCGCTGGTACGCGATTCAGACCACCGCGGGACACGAAAACAAAGTGCGTGGGCTGCTCGTCCAGCGGATCGGCCAGGACCCCCGGGCGGAAGAACAGAAGCTGATCCGCCAGGCGCTGGTACCGGTGCAGGAAGCGGTGGAGATCAAGAACGGGAAGAAGGTCAACGTCGAACGGAAGCTGTACCCGGGCTACGTCCTGGTCGAGATGCAGATGAGCCAGGAGGCCCTGCACGTGGTCAACAGCATCCAGGGCGTGATCAAGTTCGTCGGCGCGGGGCGACTGCCCCAGCCGCTTCGGCAGGACGAGGTCAATCGACTTCTCGGCATCGTGGAAACGGTATCGGAGTCCGAGCCCCGGGAAGAGATTCCGTTCATGGTGGGCCAGGTCGTGGAGATTACCGAGGGACCCTTCTCCGACTTCAGCGGCACCGTCGAAGAGGTGCTCCCGGACAAGGGCAAGGTGAAGGTGTCGGTCAGTCTCTTCGGCCGGCCGACGACGGTGGAGCTGGACTACCTGCAGCTGCGGGGACACTAGCAGCGGCGGGACGGCGGCAGGGCGGACCGGCGGTAGAGACGCCGACCGCCGCGTCCGCCGGATGGGGTGGGTGGAGAGGCGGGGTTCCGCCGCGTCCGCCAGAGGCCGATCCGGCCTCCCCCGCGACCGCGCGGGTCATCGCGGCAGCGTAGGGGCGACTCACTGGGTCGCCCGTACCCGACGGTAAGGAAGAGCCTAGATGGCCAAGAAAATCACCGCAGTGATCAAGCTGCAGTGCCCGGCCGGCGCAGCCAACCCAGCCCCCCCTGTGGGGACGGCGCTGGGGCCGCACGGCGTCAACATCATGGAGTTCTGCAAGCAGTTCAACGCCAGAACCCAAAGTCAGAGTGGAATGGTGATCCCGGTGGTGGTCACGGTCTTCCAGGACCGGACGTTCACTTTTATTACCAAGACGCCGCCGGCACCCAACCTCCTGCTCAAGGAGGCCGGGATCGAGAAGGGCAGCGCCGTCCCCAACCGGACGAAGGTCGGGAAGGTGACCCGCGCCCAGCTCAAGAAGATCGCCGAGATCAAGATGGTGGACCTCAATGCAGCCGATCTCGAAGGGGCCATGCGAATGATCGCTGGCACCGCCCGCTCGATGGGGCTGGAGGTGGCGGACTGATGCCCGTCCAAGGCAAGCGCTTCAAGGCGGCCGCCGCCAAGGTGGACCGAACCCGGGAGTTCCCCATTCCGGAGGCGGTCAAGATCGTCAAGGCAGCGGCGTTCGCCAAATTCAATGAGACGGTCGACGTCGCGGTGCGGCTCGGCGTTGATCCCCGCCACGCCGACCAGGTGGTGCGGGGGACCGTGGTGCTACCGCACGGCACCGGCAAGTCGGTGCGGGTGCTGGTGATCACCCAAGGCGATCGGGTCAAAGAGGCCGAGGCGGCCGGAGCCGATTTCGTGGGGGTGGAGTACGTCCAGAAGCTCAAGGATGGCTGGCTGGAGTGCGATGTGATCGTGGCGACGCCCGACGTCATGGGCCAACTGGGCCAGCTGGGCAAGGTGCTGGGCCCCCGCGGCCTGATGCCGAACCCGAAGGCCGGGACCGTGACCACCGACGTCGCCAAGGCGATCCGGGAGATCAAGGCAGGCAAGATCGAGTTCCGGGTCGACAAGACCGGCAACGTCCACGCGCCGGTCGGCAAGATCCAGTTTAGCGAACAGCAGCTGGCCGAAAACCTCCAGGCCTTCATGGACACCATTCTCCGGGCCAAGCCGGCGGCGGCCAAGGGACACTATATCCGGACCGCGACCGTCTCCAGTACCATGGGACCGGGCGTCCGGCTCGACACGGCAGGGTATCGATGAGCAAGACTGAACGCCAGACCGAGGTCGAGGCCCTGACCGAGAAGATCAAGGGGTCTCCCAACGTCTACGTGACCAATTTCAGCGGGCTGAACGTGCTCCGGATGACGGAATTCCGGCGCCGCCTGCGCGGGGCGGGTGCGAGCTACGTGGTGGTGAAGAACACCCTGGCCCAGCGGGCGCTTGCGGCCAACCGGATCACCGGTCTGGATGAGCACCTGGCAGGGCCGACTGGACTGGTGCTGAGCACGGAGCCGCTCGGGGCAGCCAAGGTGCTGACCGAGTTCGTGCGGGAATTCGAAAAGCCCGTGGTCAAGGCCGGCCTCGTGGATGGCGTCATGGTTTCCCCGGCCCACGTCAAGCGGCTGGGCCAGATCCCCTCCCGTGAGGTGCTCCTGGCGCAGATCGCCGGATCGTTCAACGGAATTCTGTATCAATTTGTCGGCTGCCTCGAGGCGCTTCGCGAGCAGCGCGGCGCTGCCTCTTAACCGTACGGAGAACACCCGAGATGACTACTAGCACCGCCCTTCAGGGCAAGGACGAGATCCTCGAGGCCATCGGTAAGATGAGTGTGCTCGAACTGGCCGATCTGATCGAGGCGTTCAAGACCCCGCACACCGTCTCTGTGGTCGCGGCGCCCGCGGGCGCGGCGGCGGGTGGGGCCGGCCGTGCCGCGCCGGTGGTCGAGGAGACGACGGAGTTCACCGTCGTTCTCAAGGAAGGCGGCGCCAAGAAAATCCAGGTCATCAAGGTGGTGCGGGAACTCACCAGCCTGGGCCTCAAGGAGGCCAAGGACCTGGTGGATGGGGTTCCCAGCACCGTGAAGGAAGGCGTCTCGAAGGCCGAGGCGGAGGAAATGAAGAAGAGACTCGAGGACCAGGGCGCCGTCGTCGAACTGAAGTAGGGCGAAGCCTATCCTGAGGGTCGCCCGGCCTCAGGCCGGGGACGCGAGGGATCCGGCCCAACCCCTACTTCGGTGTGACGACATGACTGTGCGACGTACCGCTTAATCTGAATTCACACCGAGCCCCGTGAGGTCCTTCCGCATTCGGCGAAGGGACCCGCGCCGGGGCCATTTGTGTTGCGCGAGAGCAAACGATGCACGCCACCAAGCCAGTGATCACCTTTTCCAAACGCGAGGGGGGCATGCCTATGCCCCACCTCCTCGACATCCAGACGGCGGCCTTCAAGACGCTGCTGGTGCCCGATGACGTCCACGGTGACCGCCAGGACGTCTCCCTGGAGCGTGTCTTCCGCGACCTCTTCCCGATCAGTGACGTCAACGGGAAGTACAGCCTGGAATTCCTCAAGTATTCGTTGGGGGATCCCAAGTACACGGTCGAGGAGTGCATTGAGCGGGACATGACCTACGCGGCCCCGCTCAAGGCCACCCTCCGCCTCGATGTATTCGAGGAGGTGGACGGACAGCGCCGCCTCAAGAACGCCATCGAGAAGGAGGTCTACCTCGGCGAACTGCCGATCATGACTCCGCTCGGGACGTTCGTCATCAACGGGGCCGAGCGAGTGGTAGTGAGCCAGCTCCATCGCTCGCCGGGCGTGGTGTTTGAGGAAGACACCCACCCCAACGGCCAGCGGCTGTTTTCGGCCCGGATCATTCCGTTCCGCGGCTCCTGGGTGGAGTTCACCATCGATATCCACGACGTCATCTTCGTCCATATCGACAAGAAGAAGAAATTCCCGGCCACGGCCCTGCTCCGGGCCTTCGGGTATGGCACCGATCCCGAGATCCTCAAGCTCTTCTTCGCCACCAAGCAGCTGGATATCACCGGCAAGCTGGAAGGCCGGCAGGAGCGGCGGGAGGTGGTGGGGGCGCTGATCGCGGCGGACGTAGCCAATCCGGAGGACCGGCAAGGCGCCCCGCTCGCGGTGGTGGGCGATGAGCTCACGCCGGAGCGGCTCAACGCCCTGCGCCACGTGGGGGTAAAGTCGGTGGTGGTCTTCGCCGGATACACCTCGATCGACGTCCGGGACGAGGAGCAGCCGACCTCGACCCGGGACCGGCAGAAGCACGTGCTGGCCTTCGACGTCGCCGATCCTGAGACCGGCGAGGTGTTGGCCGAGACGGGGAAGGATCTTTCGGACACCCTCAAGAAGCGGCTGATCAAAGCCGGCGTCCACAAGGTGGATGTGCTGCTTCCGGCGGGCCGCTCCGAGTCGCCCCTGATCAAGAACACGCTGGCCAAGGACCCGACCCACAGCGAGGCCGAGGCGCTGGAGCAGATCTACGCCCTCCTCCGGCCCGGCGAGGCGCCCAATCTCGAGACCGCCCGCGAGGCGCTCAAGCGGCTCTTCTTCAATCCCAAGCGCTACGATCTAGGGCGGGTGGGCCGCTACAAGATCAACCAGCGGCTCAAGCTCAAGACCCCGTCGAACCACACCGTTCTCACCGAAGAGGATTTCGTCGCGATCATCCGCTATCTGATCGACCTCAACGACGGGCGGGGGTTCACCGA
>JBGPJS010000326.1:0-5090 GCA_041485505.1 Gemmatimonadota bacterium
CCATCACCGACGTCGAGGTCGAGTCCTTCGCGGAACTTTCCGGCGATCGGAACCCCCTGCATCTCGACGAGACCTACGCCCGGACCACGATCTTCGGCGGCCGGGTCGCGCACGGCGTGCTCGGTCTCGCCGTGGCCACCGGGCTCCTGGCCGAAACCGGACTTACCCGCGGGACGCTGGTTGCCCTGGTCGGCATCGAGTGGAAGTTCCGCGCGCCGATCCGGCTCGGGGACACGGTCACGGCACGAGTTCGAGTGCGGGAGTGCCGGGACCTGGCCGGGAAGGACCGGGGCGTCGTCCGGCTGGCCGTGACGCTGGTGAATCAGCACGGCGAGGTGGTGCAGGAAGGGGACCTGACGGAACTGATCCGCAAACGAACCGGGTGATCCCGATGGCATCCTGAGCCGATCTCCGACCCCGAGGGTCGCTGGGTTCGGGGCCGGCGATTAATCGGATCGGCGTAGCGCCCCCGCCACCCGCTCAAGCCGTTCCCGTGCCTCGCGCGCCACCGCGTGCAGCTCGAAGTCCTCGGAGAGACGCCCCACCTGGAGAAAAGCATCCGGGTTGCCGATCCGGACCGTGCGCCACCCGGGCCTCCCTCCACCGTGACGTTGCAGGGAAGCAGCAGCCCGGCCTCCGCCCGGTGCGACAGCGCGCGGTGCGCCAGCTGGGGATTGCACGCGCCGAGTATGCTGTAGGGACGGAATTCCTGTCCCAGCTTCTCCTTGAGCGTGGTGTGGACATCAATCCGCGTCAGCACCCCGAACCCCTCGGCCTTGAGCGCCGCGGTGACGCGCTCCACCGCGGGGAAATAGGAATCCCCGAGATGCACCTCGAATGCCAGCGGCTCCAGCGCCCTCTTCACGGATTCTGCCATCCGGCCAGCTCCATGAGTTTGTGCCTTTGATCCATCAGTCGTGGCGACTTGAACGCCGTCACCAGGAGTGCCCCGGCGAGAAATCCTCCCACGTGGGCCCAGAACGCGACCCCGCCTCCCTGCACGGCCAGCCCCGGCAACCCCCCCAGGAGCTGGAGCAGGAACCAGTAACCGAGCATCAGATAGGCGGGCACCGCCGCGCGGGTCACCAAGAAGCCGAGGAAGACGATCATATGGACTTTGACCCTCGGGAACAGAACGATGTACGCCCCCATCACGCCGCTGATCGCCCCGGAAGCTCCCACCATGGGGAGCGGAGAGGACGGGCCCGCCCAGATCTGGGCCGCCGCCGCGGCCAATCCCGCCAGCAGGTAGAAGAGTCCGAAACGACCGTGGCCCATCGCCCCCTCGATGTTGTCCCCGAAGAGCCAGAGGAACCACATGTTCCCGATGAGATGAAACCAGCTCCCATGCAGGAACATCGAGGTGAGCGGAGTGAGCCAGGTCGGGACGCCGCCTGGGGTGCAGGGCATCTGGGGGCTCAGGGGGATCGCCGTCCCCTCGGGCACCCGCCCCAGCAGCTCGCCGGGGATGAGTCCCAGCTGGCAGATCGACCGGGAGAGCGCCGGTTCCACCCCAACGCTCTGAATCAGTACCCACGCCACGACGTTGAGGGCGATGATCGCGCCGGTGGTGACCGGAGGCAGGACCCGTGGATTGTCGTCCCTATATGGAAACATCGGGTCCGGCGGTGCCGGCGGGCGGCGCCACCGCGGTCTTCCCCGCCCGCGCGCGCTTCTTTGCCTCGTGCACCAACTCCTGGGCCACCACGGCCGCGGCCGCCGCCACGCCGGCCACCACGGCCGCCTTGCCGGTGTCTCTGAGTGCTTTGCCCGTGGTGGTGAGGGCCCGTTTCACCTTCCGCTTCATGGCGGCCCGTCGGATCTGCTTCCGGGCGCCTTTCACCGCTTCCCGGGTGTAGTGCGCCGCGGCCGCGGCGGCCGCTCTCAGTTTCCTGCTCCGTTCGCTCATGGATGGGCTCCTTCCTTCGAAGGCGTTTTCGATCGACTCCGCTCGAGACAGGCGATGACCTCGTCGTCGCTGGTGGGAGCGAAGTCTTCGTAGTAGCGACTTACCGCCCGGAAATCGGGTGGGGTGGCGGCGCACACCACCGCTGTCCCTTGCGCGCCCAGCGCCGCGGCGCCGTCCCTGGAGCAGACCGGTGCCGCGAAGATCACCTGCCGTGGCGCCCGGCGACGTACTGAAGTGATCGCGGCCTGCGCGCTGGCGCCGGTTGCCAGTCCGTCGTCCACCAGGATCACGGTCCGGTCTCGGAGCTCGAGGGCCGGCCGGTCGCCCCGGTAAACCCGCTCCCGCCGAGCCATCTCCCGCACCTCTTCAGCGATGACGCGCGCGAGATAGGCTTGGCTCACTCCCAGCTGCTGGACCAGCGCATCGTTGATGAGGCTCGTGCCCGGGGCGATGGCGCCGATGGCGAATTCCGGGTGACCGGGCGCACCCACTTTGCGAACCACCAGGACATCGAGATCGGCGTCGAGGGAGCGAGCCACCTCCGCCGCGACCGGCACTCCGCCCCGCGCCAGCCCCAGCACGACCGGGTGCTCGTCGCGCTGACCCGCCAGCATGGTTGCCAGCTTCTGACCCGCTTCCCGGCGATCCCGATACATCACAATCCTCGCTATGGCACGGGCCACCTACCGGGCGCCCGAGATCCCGGTGAGTGGCGGGTGAATCAGCTGGAGGCACTCCGCCTCCCGGCCGCGCACCACCCGGTGATTCTTGAGCGGCCCCTGATGTTCGGTGACCACGGTGCACTGTCCCTCGCCGTGGTCACCCTCGTAGTAGAGGACCACCCAGTCCCGGGTGCGGCTGAGCTGGTGGGCCCGGGCCGTGTTCGAGAAAAGAGCCGTATAGTGTCGCCCGCACCGGTTGGTGTGGAGTACCGGCAACCACGCCTCGCCAGTGGGATTGAACCGCCGCGGCGCGATGAGTCGCAGGCTGCCGGCCCCGGCCTTGGCGCGGTATTCCCGATCCACGCTAAGCAACTCGGCGACCGACGGCTCGCTGGCGGCCCCCGCCGGGGCCGGCCACGACTTCACGCGTCCCAACCGGCTGGCGAGATGGTGCCGGATGTTTTCGAGTTTCTTGCGGCCGATTCCCTCGACGGCGGCGAGTCGCCCGTCGTAGGCCGCGGACTCCAGCTCCGTCAAGGAGTCGATGTCCAGATCCTGATGCAACCGCTCCGCGAGCGTGAGCCCGATCCCGGGAACGGTCCTGAGGAGAAGCACCGGGTCGTGGCCGCCCCGGAGCCGCTCGAGCATCGGGAGCTGGCCCAGCGTCACCAGGTCGCGCACCGCCCGGGCGATGCTCGGGCCGATCCCGGGCAGCCGGTCGAGTCCCTCGAGCCCCTCGGTACGGACGATCTCCGCGACCGGGCGGTCGAGACCACGAATCGTGTCGGCGGCTTTCCGATATGCCGCGATCCGGAAGCGGTTGGCTTCCGGTTCATCGAGAAGCCCTGCGACTTCGTCGAGGCGCGCAGCGATACCGGTGTTGGAGGCTTGGGCCATGGCCAATGATGGCGCTCCCTCGGTGAAGCGCTCGTGAAGCAGACCCGAACCTCGGTTTGAGAATGAAGAGGCGTTCACGGAGCCTTCAACCTGCTCCTATTCGGACGCCCTACAATGGAAGGCATGAAAGCCGACGAGAGCCGGCGATCCAGCATCCGGGCGACCGGATCGACGAGGGTGTGCGGGTGCTGCCGCGGAGTGACCACCAGAGGTGAAGCGACCGAGGGAGGTTTCCGATGGTCCAGACCGAGACGACGTACCTCAAGCGCTTTCGCGATATCTCCCTCGATGACATTCCCTGGGTCGGGGGAAAGAACGCATCTCTGGGCGAGATGATCCGGACGCTGCAACCCGCCGGGATACGAGTGCCGGATGGATTTGCCCTGACCGCCAAGGCGTTCCGCCGGCATATCAAGGAGGCGGGGCTGGAGGAGTCGATCTACTCTTCTCTCGACCGTCTCGACATCAACGATGTCCGGGCCCTGGCCCAGACGGCGCTGCAGATCCGCGAGCGGGTCCGGAGCGCACCGCTTCCCCGAGAGATCGCCGCGTCGGTCGAGCTGGGGTATCGGGAGCTGTCCCGCGGGTTCGGCGAAGAGGCCACCGACGTGGCCGTCCGCTCCAGCGCTACCGCGGAGGACCTGCCCACCGCCTCCTTCGCGGGCCAGCACGAGACCTTCCTCAACGTCCGTGGGGCCTCCGCGCTCGATGCGGCGATCCGTGCCTGCATGGCGTCGCTTTTCACCGACCGGGCCATCGTCTACCGGGCGCAGAACGGTTTCTCCCATCGCGACGTTGCGCTTTCCGTCGGGGTCCAGAAGATGGTGCGGAGTGATCTCGCCTCGGCCGGGGTGATCTTCACGCTGGATACCGAGAGCGGGTTCCGAGACGTGGTCCTGGTGACCGGGTCGTGGGGTATCGCCGAGACGGTGGTGCAGGGGCGGGTCAACCCAGACGAATTCTGGGTCCACAAGCCCACCTTGAAGGCCGGCTTCCAGCCGGTCATCCGGCGGGAGCGCGGGGAGAAGGCGGTCAAGCTGATCTACGGCGACGGGGGGCGTGCCGTGAAGGAGGTGCGGGTCAGCGCCGCCGACCGGCTTCGCTTCGTCCTCGAGGACGCGGAGGTACTTCAGCTGGCCCGCTGGGCGATGGCCATCGAAGATCACTATTCTGCCCGCGCAGGGCATCCGATGCCGATGGACATCGAGTGGGCGCGCGACGGGCGCAGTGGCGATCTTTTCATCGTTCAGGCCCGACCGGAGACGGTACACGGCCAGGCCCGCGCACCGAAGCTCGAGCTCTACAAGCGCACGGGTGAGGGCCGGGTGCTGGTCCACGGAAAGAGTGTCGGCAACCGGGTGGGAACCGGGAAGGTGCGGGTGATCATGACTCCCTCGGAGCTGGGCGAGGTCCAGGCCGGCGATGTGCTGGTGGCGCCGATGACCGATCCCGACTGGGAGCCGGTCCTTCGAAAGGTTGCCGCGGTGGTGACGGACCAGGGGGGCCGGACTTGCCATGCCGCGATTGTCTCACGCGAGCTCGGCATCCCCTGCATCGTCGGCACTGGCAACGCCACCCACCTGCTCCCGACGGGGCGCGAGGTCACCGTGTCCTGCGCGGAG
>JBGPJS010000327.1:0-5064 GCA_041485505.1 Gemmatimonadota bacterium
CTTCTCCCTCCGCTCGAGGCAAGGTACCAGGCCTATCTGGAGCAGACCGACCGGCTGCTGGATGAGCCTTCGGTCCGGGTCATCGAGCGGATCCTGGGCGATCTGGCCCGGCTCCGGTCGGAGCGCAAAGGCCTGCAGAGCGAACGACCCGACCTGACTCCGGCCGATCGGGGCTGGGCATCCCGGGTCGCTGCATTGGCCGGCGGGCCGGCCAGCATCGTGGTCTTTCGGCCAGCGACGACAGTGGAGGTGTGATGATTTCGGCCGGCGAGACCAAGACGGTCAAGGGCGTGGTGCTGCACATCGATCCGGCCCGCGAACCCTGCTTCGAGGTAGTCAATCTCGACGCCGAGATGCATGAGTATCCCGACATGTCGGATGTATCTCGGCGGGAGCGGCTGCACCGGCATATGAACAACGAGACCGGTGCCATGGAGATCGCCGCCCAATGCCTGGTGGACTTCCCGGATGCTCCGTGGGACCTCCGGATGGCGCTGGCTCGGCAGGCCTCGGACGAGGCCCGCCACGCCATGCTGCTGCATCGCCGGCTGAAGGAGATGGGGGGCCGGAAGGGCGAGTTTCCGGTGGCCAATTTCGAATGGGGCGTCACCGGCATGCTCGACAACCTCCCGGGACGCCTGGCGGTTCAAAACCGGACTTTCGAGGCCGGGCTGATCGACCTCCTCGGCTCGCTCCGAAACAAGTGGCGGGAGGCGGGCGATCACACCACCGCCGCGGTGCTGGAGGGGATCCTGGCCGACGAGATCACCCATGTCCGCTTCGCCAACCGCTGGATCAAGCGTCTCACGGAGGAGAATCCCCGCATTCTCCTGCAGGTCGCGATGGCGGTGCGATTCCTGGGACGGATCAACGCCATTCTGCTTCCGGAGGTGGGCGAGGTGAATGCGGTCGGGCATGCCTTCACCGAGGCCAAGCACACCGCCGCGCCGGTGAACATTGAGGATCGGCTGGCCGCGGGTTTCACGGAGCAGGAAGTGCACGAAGTGCTCAAACAGGCGGGATTCCGGTCGATCCTTCCCGCCACCGCCGCGAGATGAGGCCATGACCACCGAGACCGCGAGCCTTCTCGACCCCTCGCTCTTCGGGGACCCTCCGGCGCGGGACCCGTGGTTTCAGGTTGTCGAGCGGTGGGCAGCCTGTACCAATCTTCCCGATGGTCACCCGGAAAAGGCGATGGAGTTCTTTCACCGTCAGATGAATGAGGAGCTGAATGTCCTCGAAAACGTGGCGCGGAGCATCTCGGACTTTCCGGATGCGGAGTGGGACCTTCGGCTGAGTCTGGCACGTCAGGCGGCCGATGAGGCGAGGCACGTCCTCAACTACCGCCGGATCTTCGAGAAGCGCGGAGGCAAGCTCGGTCAATATCCGGTGATGAACTTCCAGTACCGGATCCTGTCGAAGATTCCGACTCTCATCGGACGCCTGGCCGTCCAGAATCGAACCTTTGAGGCCGATGGGCTGGACGCCGTGACCTTCGAAGTCGCCCGCGCGGCGCGGGAGGGGGACACGGACCTGGTGGCGATGTACGAAGCCCAACATGCGGATGAGGTCTTCCATGTCCGCTTCGCCAACGAACACATCAAGCGAGAGATCCAACACAGCCCCCGCTCGGCCCTGCAGATCGCCGCGGCCCTCACCCACGGCTCCCGCGCCTTTCAGCAGGTGTTCAGCGGCGGCGGACTGAACGTGACCAAGTACGGCGTGGCGGAGCAGGAGCGCAAAGAGGCCGGGTTCGCTGACGATGAGGTGAAGGTCGCGGTCCAGATGTCGGACTCCCGGCGGGCCGCCCTGCTGAATTCGGCCCCCTGAGTCCCCCGCCCGCGCGGAATTAGCGGGAACGCCAGCGGTGGAGGCGGACGCGTCCGCGCTGCTGGAAGAGCCAGAGGGCGTTGCTCACCTGGCCCAGGCCAACGGCGAGGGACACGCTGACGGCGAGCGCTCCCCGGAAGAGGAGCAGTGGAACCCCGGTGAGAATCCCTCTTGGCACCGACGCCTTGGCCGCGACTGGAGTTCGCCATTCGCCATCGAAGCAGACGGCCGACACCACGCCGAGAATGTCCGAGACCGGCACCGGCGGATCCACCAGCCAGCGCCCATCCCCTCGGGTCATGACGTAGTCGGCGGCCCGGCCTCGAGCCGCCCGCGCGACCAGGCGATGGATCACGAGCACGCCTCCGGCGGGGATCGCGACGATATCACCGACCTTGCAGGCACCTGGCTCGCCGCACCGAATCCGCACCAGGCTGCCATTGGGGATGGTGGCGCCCATGCTGTCGCCCTGAAGCACCGACTCGATCTCATTCCCGGCGCGCTTGAGGAAGGGAACCACCGCCCGCAGGCGCTGTTCCCCACGCGAGGCCGTTCCAGGTTCTAGAGGGGGTCCGGTCATGGCTCCGGCCGAGATGGGATGAAGCTCGTCGTCTTCGTCAACGGGGGTACCCTCGCCCTTGAGCCGCTCCGGGCGCTGGCGACCAGACACGAAGTCGCCCTGGTCATCCGACCGGGCGGAGCGTGGTGGCGGCGTCTGGCCGGAAGAGGTGTCACCGCCGTCGGACTCCGGCCCCGGGATTCTCTCACTGACTGGCTCCGTCAGGCGCGACTGCCCCTGCTTCACGTCCGGTCCGGCCGGGACCCGGCGATTCCGGCTTCATTGCGCCGGATCGCGCCCGATCTCGGCTGCATCGCAACCCTGCCCTGGCTGCTCCCGACGGCCGCTCTTGAGATTCCTCGCTACGGTATCATCAACCTGCACCCATCTCTCCTGCCGCGCCACCGGGGCCCGGCGCCCTTTCTGTGGACCTACTACCATGACGACCGGGAGACCGGCGTGACGGTCCATACCGCAACCGGCCGCGCCGATGCCGGCCCCATCATCGGGCAGGAGAAGTTCGATCTTCCCCGTGGGTATGAGGTCGGCCGGCTCCACGAAGAAAGCGCCCGCCTCGGTGCGAAACTGCTGCTCAACGTGGTGGATGCCATTGCGGGAGGGACGGCTCATTCCACCGCTCAGGATGAGCGTCTGGCCACGCCGGCACCTCGGGTTCCCACCGGGAGGCCGCTCGCCAATTTCGCCGAGTGGGACGTCGAACGGGTCTGGCACTTTCTGGCCGGACTCTGCCCCCACTTCCGAGAGCCCCTGCAATGTGACGGCCTTCCGGTCGGGTACCAGCGAGTCCTGGGCTTCAGCCGCGAGTCCGTCGACGGGCCGCTGGGTTCTTTGACCGCGACCGGTGAGGGATGGACCCTCCACTGCCGGGGTGGTGTGGTGAGGCTGGCCGCGTGTTGAACCTCGCCGCCGGGTTGGCGTTCTCCGGCTTCCTGGTGCTGGCGATACTCGCCGGCCATGAGGCAAGAGGGGCAGGCCCCTCACGATACACCGGCAGACTCATCGCCTACGCGGCTGTCGTGAGTCTCGCCGCCGGGCTGACTGGCCGAGATCTCTGGCCGTTCTCCGCCTGGCGGATGATGCGATGGACCTCTCCGGACACCGTCTCGGAGCTTCGCCTGGTGGGGGTGGACGCATCGGGGAGGGAGTATCCGGTTGATTACCGTGCCTGGCAGCCGCTCAGCCTGGAGGAACTGACCTCGTGGCTGGAGCGAGTCCGTCCGACGCTCCCAATCGAAGCGCAGGACAGCGCCGCCGGGTACCTGCTGGGCCTGGCCAACCGGGCGCGGGAGGCGGCGGCCTCGGGCCACTCGTTCGGTGTCAACCGGCGATTCCTCGGCCCGCTCGCGGCGCCGACCCACCTCCTGCACCCCGAACATTGGAAGACGCCCTCGGATGTGCCCACCGCCCCGTTTACTCGGCTCCGGGTGCTCCGGGAGAGTTGGAATGTCACCCGGGGCAGAGCGGCGGACGGGGGAGTGACCCGCTCGGTCGAGCTGGAATTCCCCCGCCCATGATACCCTTTCCCCTCGCCACCGTGCAGCAGAGGTGGGATCGATTCTGGTTCGCTCCCGACTCGGCCGTGAATCTGGCGGTGGCGCGGATCCTGGTTTCGGCCCAGGCGCTCTGGGTGCTGCTGTCGAGGGACTACGCCGGACTCTCCGGCCTGCCGGCGCCCTTCTGGGCCGGTACCCGCATCAGCGCGCGGCTCCGATACCTGGTGTTCCCCGGACATGAGACCCTGGAGTCGACGCTGCAGGTGGTCGCGATCGGTGCGCTGATCGCTGTCCTCCTCGGGTTCTACGCCCGGCCTGCGAGCCTGATCGCGGGAGCGCTGCTTTATCATCTGGCCCCGCTCGAGGCCCTGTTCTGGACCCCGGCGCCTTACGTCCGGGGCCAGACCCTGGTGACCCTGTGTCTGATCGTGCTGGGAGCCTCCCGTTGCGACGACGCGCTGGCGATCCGGCCGACTCCTGCGGCCGGGGGCCAGGCTGTCAGCGGGGGTGCCTACGGCTGGCCACTCCGGCTCATCCAGCTCTTCCTCGCGGAGGTGTATCTCTTCTCGGCCCTCACCAAGCTCACGGCATCGGGGTGGGGCTGGGCTTCACCGACCAACATCCGGAACTGGCTGCTCCGCGCCACCGATGATCCCGAATGGACGGTTTTTCATCAGCTGGGCGAATGGTTGGCCTCCCATCCGGCCGTCTGCCTTGGCATTGGAGTCGGTACCTTGCTGTTCGAACTGGGATTCGGACTGGCGTTGTTTCGGAAATCGACCCGGGTATGGCTGGTCCCCGCAGCGCTGTTATTTCATCTGGGGATTCTCTTCAGCATGAATCTGACCTTTCTCAGTGCTCCGCTTCTGCTGGTCTTCGTGGACTGGGAGAAGGTCGGGAGCGGGAGGAGCCTCGATCGACCGGTGGCTCCCGAGCGGACGTGAGGCGGTGGAATCATTCGGGCCGGGGCGGGACCCCTCCGGTGGCCGTCAACCGCCGAAATGGCGCGAAGAAGTGCTGGATGAACGATTCGGGCACATTCCAGCCATGGAGACCGACATCGACCGGGCGTTCTTTCACATCCAGCGCGGTCCCGAACAGATAGTCCCAGAAGACGAAGATGCCGCTGTAATTCCGGTGACAGTGGGCGGCCTCGGCGGA
>JBGPJS010000328.1:0-5063 GCA_041485505.1 Gemmatimonadota bacterium
ACGCCGAGGTGCGGCGAATCAATTCCAGCAGTTGGGCGCGAAAGCGTTCGCGATTCATGGCAGGCCCCAAGTTCCAAGTTCCAAGTTCCGAGTTCCGAGTTCCAAGGTTTCTGGAACTCGGAACTCGGAACTCGGAACTCGGAACTACTCTACGATCGCTTCCGCCTCGATCTCCACCAGCATGTCCGGATCGATCAGCCGGCTGACCTGGACCATCGACGTTGCTGGACGGATGTCGCGGAAGAATTCGCCGTGGGCCCGTCCGATCGCTTCCCATTGGGAGATGTCGATCACGTACATGCGGGTGCGCACCACGTCCTTGAGGGCGGCACCGGCCTGAGTGAGCGCCCGCTCGATGTTGCGGATCGTCTGCACGGTCTGGGCGTAGGGATCACCGATCCCGACGATCGCCCCCTCCGGCCCCGTGGCAGTGGTGCCGGAAACGTGGATGGTGTGGCCGACTCTCACGGCCCGCGAATAGCCGACGACCGGTTCCCAGGGAGTGGCGGAGGAGAAGTTGGTGCGCTTCACTATCGGTTCCGAGCTCTCTGTTGACCGATTACTGCCTGCTTGACCACCGCCAGCATCTGCATCCGAATCCAGCCACTGAACGGGCGCACGATGAACCAGTACGCGGCGAACTTCCGCCGGCTGGACCGGTCCAGGCAGAGCACCCGGGTCTCGGTGGCGAGCCTGGTCGATTCCGGTGACCGCTGGGAGAGCGAGAAATTCCAGGCGGCTTTCGCGCAGCCGGGTGGACTGAATTCCCTGAACTGGTCGGGGGTGAAATCGCAGCGGCCGCCCGACGCTGTCCAGAACTTTCCCACTACCCCGATGAGTATCTCGGCGGGCGGGTCCTCCGCCAGCGGGACAAACCCCGCCTTTCGCAGCCGTTCGAAGGTGAACCCCGGAGCCCGCTCGCGCCGGCGGCGCCCGCCAAGGGCTGAGGGCAGGCTGCGAAGGGTGAGGAGGCAGCTGATGACTCTGGACCTCGTGAAGTCCGCGGTCTTGAGCGCAGCGTACACCGTCGGTCGGTCAGCGGCGATGTCGGTGGCGTGGCGCTCCACAAACTCGAAGGAGGGAAGGTAGTCGTCGATCAGCACCTCTCATTCCTCACTCCAGGCTCCTCACGTCCAGGCGGGCCGCCTTCTCCAAGGCCACCCCGAACCGCTCCACCTCGTCCTCCGTGTTGTAGTAGTGCACCGACGCCCGGAGCAGCTCATGGAGTCCACGGGCATCCATGTCGAGGAGAGCCGACTCGCGGGGGGAAACGCTTACATGGATGTTCTGGGCAGCGAGCGACTGCTTGATTAGGGCCGGTTCCGTCCGCACCGCGCTGAAAGTGACGATTCCGCACAGCTCCGCGCCCTCGTCCCGCAGGGTGACGCCGCGTACTCGATTGAGCCGGTCACGCAACAGTCCGGCAAGGGTGGTGACCCGCTCCTGGATCGCGTCGAGTCCCCAGGAGAGGGCGTAGTCGATGGCGACCCCGAGTCCGATCTTGCCGGCGACGCTCCCCTCGAAGGTCTCGAACCGGCGGGCGTCGGGCCGGGGCTCGTACCGGTCGGCGGCCGACCAGTCCGCGGCGTGGTTGTCCAGGAAGGGTGGCTCCAGGCGCGCGATGACCTCGCGCCGGACATAGAGGAAGCCGGTGCCGCGGGGACCCCGCAGGAACTTCCGTCCCGTGGCCGAGAGCATGTCGCAGCCGATCGCGGTCACGTCGAGCGGCCGCTGGCCCGCCGACTGGCAGGCATCGAGCAGATAAAGCACGCCGGCCTGCCGCGCGATCCGGCCCACCGCCTCCGCCGGGTTCACCAGTCCGCCGTTCGAGGGGATGTGGGTGAGCGCGATGAGCTTGACCCGCTCGCCGATCGCGTTCTTGAGCGCCTCAAGGGAAATCTGGCCCGACTCGTCGTTCGGGATGACCTGAATCTCGAAGCCATTCCGCCGGGCGACCTGGAGCATCGCAATGTAGTTGCTGCCGTACTCCGCCGATGACGTGAGCACCCGGTCGCCCTTGCCCAGCCGGAGGCCGTAGAACGCGGCATCCCAGGCCCGGGTGGCATTTTCTACCAGGGCGATCTCGCCCCGACTGCAGTTGAGCATGTGCGCCGCGGCCTCGTAGGTTCGTTCCAGCGCCGGCTGCGCCGAGTCCGCGGCCTCATAGCCTCCGATGGCGGCCTCGAGCCGAAGGTGGGCAATGGTCGCCTCGAGCACCGGCTCGGGCATCAACGACGCCCCGGCGTTGTTAAAATGAATCACCTTTTCACAGGCGGGGGTCTCGCGGCGGGCACGCGCGACGTCGAGGGTCACAGGGCGAGCTCCATGAAGAGGGCTCCCGATACGGGGTTCGGATAGTAGGAAGGTATCTCCACGAAGCCCAGCGAACGATACAGCGGGATCGCGGCGGTCATCTGGGGCAGGGTGTCGAGGCGCATGCGCCGGTAGCCGATCGCCCGGGCCTCCTCGATCAGACGAATCGCGAGGGCCCGCCCCAGGCCTCGGCCCTGGAACGCCGGACGGAGATAGAGCCGCTTCATCTCGCAGACGTCCGTTTCCGGCAGCGGCCGGAGGGCGCCGCAGCCGGCGATGGCGTCCCCTTCCTCCGCCAGCAGCAGGCGCCCTCTCGGTGGCGCGTACTTCCCCGGCAGTTCCGCCAGTTCCCGGTCGAACCCCTGGAAGCAGAGGCTGAACCCCAACGACTGGGCGTATTCGAGGAACAGTTGCTTCGCGGTGGCGAGGTCGTCGGGAGAGGTGACGGGGGCGATGGTGGGCAAGTGGGATTCGGGAGTCAGGAGTCAGGATTCAGGAGTCGGGAGTCGGGAGTCAGGGAGGGTGGTAGGGTACCGGGAAAAAGGGAAAAGCCGCGGGAGAACAGAAAGAGAATATAGACGCGAGAGACGAAACCCGAGAGGCCGGAGACCTGAATCCTGACTCCCGACTCCTGAATCCTGACTGCGGGGGAGCGGCGGGGAAGAGAGAGCCGCTCGCTCGCCTGACCGCCCTGGCGGCGCTACATTCCAGCGACCCTCCTCCCGCTCACATCGGAGACCCGCATGACCGCCGAGCCGCCCGCCAAGTCGCCGGCCGCCGCGACCGGTTCGGCCATCGAGGGCGCGCGCCTGGGCCTCCTCGTCCTCACCTTCATCAACCTCTTCAACTATCTCGACCGCTGGGTAGTCTCCGCGCTGGTGGAGAGCCTGAAGAAATCCGAACTCCACCTCAGCGACTTCCAGGCCGGATCGCTCACCACGGGTTTCATCGTGGTGTACATGCTTACCTCACCCTTCTTCGGCGCGTTGGGCGATCGTCGTTCTCGCACCCGCCTCATCGCCCTTGGGGTCGCGATCTGGAGTCTGGCGACCGCGTTGGGTGGACTGGCGGGCAGCTTCATCGCCCTCTTCCTGGCCCGGGCGACGGTGGGCATCGGGGAGGCGGCCTACGGCACCATCGCGCCCAGCCTCCTGGCCGACTATTACCCGAAGCGGCAACGGGGTCGCATTTTCTCGATCTTCTTCGCGGCGATCCCGATCGGATCCGCCCTGGGCTACGTGGTGGGAGGCCTGATGGACCAGCACTTTGGCTGGCGGGCCGCCTTCTACGTGGCCGGGCTGCCCGGTCTGCTGCTCGCGCTTCTGGTTCTGGGTCTGCCGGATCCGCCGCGGGGCGGGCAGGACAGGGCGGACGATCCCGATGCCGATCTCTATGGCGGTCACCCCGGGCAGGGGAATGTGGCGGTCTATCGCCACCTGCTCCGCAACCGACCCTACCGCCTCACCGTGCTGGGCTACGCCGCCTACACCTTCGCGATCGGTGGGCTGGCCTTCTGGATGCCGGCGTTTCTCGAGCGGGTGCGCGGCGTGCCCAAGGCCGAGGCCACGGTGCAATTCGGCGCGATCGTGGTGGTGACCGGGTTCGTGGGCACCTTCGGGGGCGGCTGGCTGGGCGACTACCTCCTCAAGTACTCTCGGGAAGCGTATCTCTGGGTCTCCGGCATTGCAACGTTGGCCGCCGCTCCATTCGCCTTCGTCGCGCTGACCGTGCAGAGCCCGGCCATCTACCTCGGCGCCCTGATCGTGACGGAGGTCCTGATGTTCGCATCCACCGGCCCGATCAACTCGGCGATCGTGAACTACGTCTCTCCCACCGAGCGAGCCACCGCCATCGCGCTGAGTATCCTGGGCATCCACCTCCTGGGTGACGTGCCCTCGCCCGCCCTCATTGGTGCGATCTCGGATGCAAGTTCGTTGGGCCGTGCCGTTCTTATCGTGCCGATCGCGGTGCTCCTGGGCGGGGTCATCTGGACCTACGCCGCGCTCCGGGTAGGGCGCCTGACCGCTGGAGCAGCCGTGGCGTGAGGAACGCCGTCGCCCGGCTCCTGGGCCTGATCCTGCGAATCTTCTTCCCCCGGATCGAGCTCTCCGGCCTTGATCGGGTCCCGGCCCGCGGTCCCGTCATTCTGGTGGTGAATCACCCCAACGGGCTGATCGATCCGCTCTTCCTTCTCTGTCTCTCACCCCGTCCGGTTTCGTTTCTCGCCAAGGCACCCCTCTTCACCATGCCCGTCATCGGCTGGTTCGTGCGGGCCCTCGGCTCCATCCCGGTGTACCGTCGACAGGACCGGGGATTCGATCCCGAGCAGAACCGCCAGACCTTCGAACGGGCCCGCAGCATCCTTGGCGGAGGGGGCGTCATCGCGCTCTTCCCGGAAGGTGCCTCGCATAGCGACCCGAAGCTCCGGCCCCTCAAGACGGGGGCGGCGCGCATCGCGCTCGGGGCGACCTCAGTAGCCGGTAGGGAGGAATCGCTCAGAATCGTACCGGTAGGCCTGTACTATACGGC
Organism: Gemmatimonadota bacterium; assembly: GCA_041485505.1. Taxonomy (GTDB): domain Bacteria; phylum Gemmatimonadota; class Gemmatimonadetes; order Gemmatimonadales; family GWC2-71-9; genus JBDUEA01. The sequence continues at coordinate 4,843 of JBGPJS010000328.1, forward strand.
CAAGGGCACCTTCCGAAGCGCGGCGTTGCTCTATTTCGGCGAACCGATCGTGGTCGAGCCAATCCGGCTCGGCCCGGACGGTGAGCCGCCGGCCGATGCCGTGGGGGACCTCACCGCCCGCCTCGAGCGCGCGCTCAGCGACGTCACCCTGCAGGCCGATGAGCACGAGGCGATGGCGCTCGTCGCCCGCGCCGAGCGAGTGTTCTCTTCCGAGGCACCCG